>JBKJLP010000021.1:0-2735 GCA_046596735.1 Mycobacteriales bacterium
GCAGCACCGCGATCGTCGGTGTCAACGGCGCCGGCAAGACCACCCTGGTCAAGCTGCTCGCCCGGCTCCGCGAACCGGACGCAGGTGTCATCTCCGTGGATGGGGTGGACGTGCGGACCCTGGACCCGGCCAGCTGGCAGCGCCGGGTGGCGGCAATCTTCCAAGGCTTCGTGCGCTACGAGTTGTCGGTCTACGACAACATCGCCCTCGGGGCGCCCGAACGCCAGCACGATGCGGCCGCCGTCAGCGACGCCGCCAGGCGGGCCGGCATTCTCGACGCGATCGAGGCACTTCCGCACGGCTGGGACACGGTGTTGAGCCGTCAGTTCCAGCACGGAACGGATCTGTCCGGTGGGCAGTGGCAGCGGCTCGCACTCGCGCGTGCTCTGTTCGCGACCTCGGGCAGAGAGGCGGGCGGCGCCGGGATCCTGGTCCTGGACGAACCCACCGCCAACCTCGACGTGCGGACCGAGGCCGACCTGTACGACCGCTTCCTCGACCTCACCGCCGGCCTCACCACCCTGGTGATCAGTCACCGCTTCTCTACGGTGCGGCGGGCCGACCACATCGTGGTTGTTGACGGTGGCCATGTGGTGGAGGAGGGCACGCACGCCAGCCTGGTCGCTGCCGGAGGCCACTACGCCACCCTGTTCGCCCTGCAGGCGGAGCGGTACGTCGACGGCACCTCTGAGGATCTGGTTGACACTCATGGCTGAACCGCAGGTCGCTGACATCGCCCAGGTCAAGGACGGCGAGGCAGGCTGGCAGGTCCGCCTCGCCGCAGGCCGGCAGATCCTGGGGATCCTCTGGCGGGCAAGCCCAGGGCGGTCCGCTGCGGCTGGGGTCGTGGCCACCCTGACCGCGGTGGTGGCCCCCATCGCGCCGCTGCTCCAAGGGGCCCTCGTTGACGGGGTCGTCGCTCGAGACACGCACCGGGCCATCCTGATGGCCGTCGGGCTGGGCTTGTTGACCCTCGCGGCGACCAGCGGTCAGACGATCGCGTTCCGGTTGCGGATGCGAATCCGTGAGGTCGGTGGCCACGCGCTGCTCCAACACAGCGCGAAGACCGTGTCCGCCGTACCAGGGATCGAGCACCTCGAGCGACCCGACGTAGCGGACCGCATCGAGCAGCTGACAAACGCCCAGATCCAACTCGCCGGGTTGCTCGACGCCGTCATCGTCAACATCGCGCGGATCGTCGCCTCCATCGTCACGATGGTCGTGCTGGCGAGCGTCTCACCGTGGTTCTTGCTCCTCGTGGCCTTCGGCGTCCCCACCCTGTGGGCGGGCTCGCGCGCAGCCCGGACCAGCACGGACCTGAGCGAGCGCATGACGCCGGCCTCGCGCCGCATGTACCTGCTCCGCTACATCCTGCAGAGCCCCGACCCCGCCGGCGAGGTGCGCGTCTTCGGTCTGTCCGAAGAGCTGTCGCGACGCCACTACGACCTCTGGGCCGATACCGACCGGCAGCAGCGAGACCTGGACCTGCGGAACCAGCTCCTCACGAGCGGCGCGTGGCTGGTCTTCGCGGCTGGCTACCTCGGGGCTCTGGGCGTTGTCATCTCCCGCGCCGCTCACGGCGGGGCGACCGTCGGTGAGGTCGTGATCATCTCTACCCTCGGCGCGCAGGTCCGTGGAGTGCTCGTGAGCCTCGTTGACATGAGCACGTGGCTGATCGGGGTACTACGTACGGCCGAGCGGTTCGCTTTTGTCGAGGACGTCGCCGCCGCTGCGGCCAAGACGACAGGATCCGACGTCGCGACCCACGATGCACCCCAGCGGCTCCAGCAGGGGATCGACCTGGTTGCAGTGACGTTCCGCTACCCCGGCACCGACGTCGACATCCTTCGTGACGTCACGATCCATCTGCCCGCCGGTGCGACGGTAGCCATCGTCGGGGACAACGGGGCAGGCAAGTCCACGCTGGTCAAGCTCCTCGCCCGGTTCTACGAGCCGACCAGCGGAGCCATCCTCGTGGACCGGGTGCCGCTGCGGAGCTTCCCCGTCGAGGCCTGGCGCAGCCGGCTGTCCGCCGGGTTCCAGGAGTACGCCCGGCTGCAAGTACTCGCCGTGGAGAGCATTGGCATGGGTGACTCGCATGTGCTGGACACTGACGCCGCCGAACCGGCCGTTCTGCGGGCCGTCGACCGCGCCTCAGCGACCGCCGTCCTTGACGACCTCCCGCTGGGCCTTGCCACCCAGCTCGGCACGGGCTTCGACGACGGGGTCGAGATGTCTGGGGGCCAGTGGCAGAAGGTGGCGCTGGGTCGGTCGATGATGCGCGAACGGCCGCTTCTGCTGCTGCTCGACGAACCCACCGCTGCCCTCGACGCCCGAGCCGAGCACGAGTTGTTCGAGCGCTACGCCGGCGCCGCAGACGGCGCAGCCGCGACGGTTGGCGGGATCACGCTGCTCGTGTCGCACCGGTTCTCGACCGTACGAGAAGCCGACCTCATCCTGGTCGTGGACGGCAACACCATCGCGGCGCAGGGCACGCACGAGGAGCTCATGGCGCAAGAAGGGCTGTACGCCGAGCTCTACGAACTCCAGGCCCGCGCCTACCGATGACGTCCGCTGCCCTCGACAGTTCGGCCCCGTTCCGTCCCCAGCTGGCCCCCGAAACGACGCTGGGCTTTCCTCCATCAGGAAGAAAGCCCAGGTCATACGGGGTGCGCCGCCAGGGACTCGAACCCCGAACCCGCGGATTAAGAGTCCGCTGCTCTGCCAATTGAGCT
>JBKJLP010000107.1:0-6339 GCA_046596735.1 Mycobacteriales bacterium
CGCTGCGAGCCGCCGGGCGGTAGCGGCTGCAGTAGGACGCATGGCACAGGTAGGACCCGCCCTTGAGAAGGGCGGTGTCTGTCCCTGGCCCGAACGGGTCAGCAGTCCACTCCCACACGTTGCCAATGAGGTTGTGCAGCCCGAAGTTGTTGGCTGCAAAGGCATCGACGGGGCAGGTGCCGTACCAACCGTCGGTGGCGGTGTTGTGGCTCGGAAACGTGCCCTGCCAGACGTTGGCCCGGTGCTCTCCGCCCGGCTCGAGTTCCTCGCCCCACGGGAAGGTGCTCGTGGTGCCGCCGCGGGCGGCGTGCTCCCACTCGACCTCTGTCGCAAGCCGCTTGCCGGCCCAGCGGGCGAACGCCGAGGCGTCGATCGCCGACACGTGCACGACCGGATGGTCGGCGCGCTCGCACACCGTGCTGCCGGGCCCTTCCGGACGCAACCAGGTGGCGCCTTCGACCTGCCGCCACCACTGCGCTCCCACGACCCCGCGGGTCTCGGGGAAGTCGTCCGGCAGCAGGCCGGCGAAGACGAACGACCAGCCGAATCGCTCGGCCGTCGTGACGTGCCCGGTCGCCTCCACGAAGGCGGCGAAGCGCGCGTTGGTCACGGCGTAGGCGTCGAGCCCGAACGTCGCGACAGGGACGTGCCGCACCGGAGACTCGCCGTCCTGCGGGTAGGCCAGCGGACCTTCGTCACCGATCAGTGCCATGCCCCCTGGCACGCGGACCACCGGCACGACGTCGACACCGCGCGCCGTCGACGATGCGTTGTGGGGCCGCGGGCTCACCTGCCCGGAAGGTGTGCAGCAGGTCACGGCCGCGGGCCGAGGATCTTCAGAACGAGGCCACGCATGATCCGACGTGCAGCGACCGGACCCAGGTCCAGTTCCTGACTTAGGTGATACCAACTCGCCCACGTCACGATGCTCTCCAGGCCGGCCAGGGCATCGTCGAAATCCGGTGCCCCGGCCAGCTCCCTCGCGAAGGTGTCGCCAACGTCAGCCATGCTGAGTTGCCCCATCGCCGACCGGCGTTCCCTCAGTACCGAAGACGACTGCTCGCGTACGCGAACGGCCAGCGAGAACGGCGTCAGGTAGCGATAAATCTCTTCCCGGACAGTCAAAAATTCGTCCGTGCGCTCGGGCAACGGTAGGGACGGATCGACGGGGCGCTGCAGTGAGCGGACGTGTTCGTAGACCGCCTCGGTCGTGGCGGCGAAGAGTGTCTCGAGATCCGGGAAATGGGCGAACAGCGTCCGCTGGCCCACGCCGGCCCGCTCGGCAATGCGTGCGGTGGTGGGCGCGACCTCGCCGGCCTGGATCAGGGACTGATGGGCCGCGAGAATCGCTGCGCGGCTGCGGTGACCGCGCTCATGCCGGCCATCTGGGCGGGTCTCGATCGCGGTCACGCCGGGCAGCGTACGGCGCCGAGCAAGCGATCGCGCAACACCGGCCTGCGGCGAGTTCTGTCGCAAGCAATGCCACAACCCTCTTGACACGACCTCCGAAAGTCCCGACAGTGGCGCTGCAGATAGTGCGTCCCGTCACACCATCCGAAGGACCCTCGTGCCCTACCGTCGCTACGCCCCTGCCTGGCTGCTGGCTGCGGCGCTGCTCCTGCTGGTTGCCATCGCCCCCTCGAAGGGAATCCCGCGCGGCTCCGCCGCCGAGTTCGCTCCGTTCAACCCTGGGTCGACCTCAGCCGGACCGCTGGGCGCTGGCGGTGTCGGAGGAGAGCCCGGTGCGCCGGGCACGGTCGGGCCTGGTGCCACCCAGCCTGGTGGCACCGCGGGAGGATTCGGCCCGTCGACCGGCGGGTCGGCGGGCGGGTCAGGGACCACGACAGCCGGTGGAGGCGGTCGCACCGCCAGCGAAGGTGGCACCGGCGGCGCAGCAGGCGACACGGCGCACTGCGTCGGGGGCAAGCAGTTCGCCCTGGCCGGGTTCAACGCCACTCCCCCCTGCCAGCCCACGTTTGCTGGCGGCAGCAACGGCGGAGCGACGTACAAGGGCGTCACAGCCGACACGGTCGAGGTCGTCTACTACCAGGTAAAGCCCAACCCGGCGGTGCAAGCGGCGTTCGGCAGCGCTGGCGTCATTCCGACCGACGCCCAACTGGCTGACTACCTCAAGGCCGTCACGGTCTTTATCAACAAGCGCTACGAGTTGTGGGGCCGCAAGATCCGGATCGACGTTTACCAAAGCCCGTCCTGCCAGGGTTCGCCGCCCAGTGACGACTGCTTCCGTCAGGACGCCCGGGCTGTCATCGCCAAGCACTCGCCGTTCATCGTTCTCTTCCCGCAGAACGGCACCACTCCTGGCTTCCAGGACGAACTGAGCAAGGCCGGCGTCATCAATTTCGGCGGTCTAGGCCTGCCCGGCAGCTTCAACACCAGCCGACGGCCGTTCCGTTACGACTACACGATGGACGGCGACACGCAGGTTGCCTTCGCCGGCGAGGCCTACTGCAAGCGGATGGCCAACAGCAAAGCCGTCTTCGCCGGCGACGCCGGGCTCCGCGGCACGGTGCGCAAGGCCGAAATCCTGGTCCCCGACTCCGAGCAGACGGTCGCGACGGCGCAGCGGCTGCAGGCCAAGATCAATGCCTGCGACCAGAACGGTGCAGTCATCAAGACCTACTCGCAGGACACCAGCCAGGCGGCGAGCCAGTCGACGACCCTGGCTTCACAAGCGAAGCAGAGTGGCATTACGACCTTCCTGTGGCTCACCGACCCGGTCGTGCCGATCTTCTTGACGCCGCAGATGACGTCGCAGAACTACTTCCCCGAGAACGTCATCCTCGGCGCCAACTACCTCGACTTTGACCCGCTGGCCCAGCTCTACGACGGTCGGCAATGGGCCAACGCCTTTGGGCTCGGCAACCTCGCCGAGAGCCAGTCGCTGAAGACCAAGGATGGCTACCTCGCCTACCGCGACGGCGGCGGCACGGCTGACCTCTACGTGTCCGCGGACGGTGCGCAGAGTTTCCTCAGCATCGTCGCAGCAGGATTGCAGCAGGCGGGCGCACGGCTGGATCCCGGGACATTCGAGCGGGGGATACTGACGCTGCCGGCTTATGGCGGAGACCGCTCGCACACGCTGGTGAAGTTTGGCGCCGGTGACTACACCGGACAGTCCGACGTGCGTACGACCTACTGGGATGCCAACGCCACCTCCCCGGAGAACGGCAAGCGCGGCGCGTATAAGCCGCTCGACGGCGGTCGCCGCTTCGGGCTCGGCGCGATGCCCGCCACCCGCTACGCCTTGCCGGGACGATGAGCGCGCTGCGGAGCAACTGGGGCCGACTGCCCACCTCGCTGCGGACAGCGCTCGCCGTCCCGGCGGTGCTGATTCTGGCCGAGTTGGTCTTTGGCTGGGGCTCGACCGGCCGACTGCTCGGAGTGCCCGTGCCCAACGGGGTTCCGTTGGGCAACCTGGTCGAAGGCGCGATCTTCGGACTGCTCTACAGCCTGCCCGCATTCGGCCTGATCCTGGTCCACCGGGCTGAGCGGATCATCAACTTCGCGCAAGCCGCCCTGGGCAGCACCGGCGCCGTACTCGGACTGCTGCTGGTCACCCAGTCCGGACTTCCCTACCTCGTCGGGCTCGCCGCGGCACTGGCCGCCGGCGCGCTGCTCGGCGGGCTGTCCCAGCGGTTCGTCATGACCCGCTTCACCGGCCGGTCGCGGCTCATCATGACCGTGGCCACCATCGGGCTCGGACAGATCCTGGTCGTCGGCACCGTGGTGCTGCCGGCGCTGTTCGGCACCTCGGTGCTTGGGTCAAGCCAGCTCCCCACGCCGTTCGACGGACTCCGATTCTCGGTCGGTCAGGTCGTCCTCAACGGCAACTATCTGGCGATCGTCGTGGTGTCGCTACTGACCGTCGGCGCTCTGAGCCTTTTCTTCCGGCTGACGCGGACCGGACTTGCCGTACGCGTCAGCGCCGAAAACGCTGACCGCGCCCGCCTACTCGGCATCCCGGTTGCGCGTACGGCCACGCTGGTCTGGGTGCTGGCCGGGTTGCTGTCGGCGGCCTCGACGTTCCTGCGGGTGCCCGTCGTCGGACAGCAGGCTGGTTCCGACATCGACCCATCGCTGCTGCTCTTCCCGCTGGCGGCCGCGGTGATCGCGCGCTTCGACGTGCTGCCCACCGCGCTGGTGGCCGGCATCGGGCTCGGCGTCCTGGACCGCGCGGCCTTCTACGCAACGGGCAACCCCAACCTGCCGGTGGCTCTGGTGCTGCCGATCCTGCTCGTCGCGCTGCTGCGCTCCAAGAAGCTGTCCCGGGCCTTCGACACCGGCATCTCGAGTTTCGCGAGTGCGGCCGAGACCCGGCCCATCCCGCTAGCTCTGCGTCGCCTGCCCGAGGTCGTCTGGGGCATCCGCGGCGCACGTGCCGTCGGACTGTCACTCGCGCTACTCGCACCCGTCGTCGTGTCCGCCGGACGGCTCGGGTTCCTCACCCTCATCGTCTTGTCGGCAATGATCGCGCTGTCGGTCACGGTGCTGACCGGCTGGGCCGGGCAAGTCTCGCTGGGCCAGTTCGGCATCGCGGGCATCGGCGCTGCGGTCGCCGGCGGACTCGCCGCCGGACACCAGGTCGACTTCTTCCTCACTCTCCTCGCTGCGACTGTCGTCGGCGCGCTGGTCGCCACGGCCGTAGGGATTCCGGCCCTGCGCCTGCCCGGTCTCTTCCTGGCCGTGGTGACCCTGTCCCTCGCCGCCGTGGTCGAGCGAGTCGTCCTCGACGGTCGCTACTTCGGCTGGCTGCTGCCCGCGGACGGTGAAGACATTCCGCGGCCGGTGCTGTTCGGTCGCATCGACGTCACCAGCGACCTGGCGTTCTACTTCGTCTGCCTGACGGCGCTGGTCCTGACCCTGGTGGTCGTCAGGCGCGTCCGCTCTACCCGCTCCGGCCGCGTGTTCGTCGCCCAGCGCGACAACGTGCGGGCAGCGCAGGCCCTCGGGGTCGATGCCACCCGCTCCAAGCTGGCGGCTTTCGCCCTCTCCGGTGCGATCGCGGCCCTCGCTGGCGCGCTCTACTCCTACCAAGTCGGAGCGCTCAGTTCGACGACTTTCTCCCTGCAGCGCAGCGTGGACGTCTTTGTCTTCGCCATCGTCGGTGGCATCGCTACCCCGTACGGCGCGGTCGTCGGGGCCGTCGTTTACCAAACGTTGCGCTTCTTCGGCACCTCGCTCTTCAGCTTCCTGACGCCGCTGGGGTTGGGCGCCGTCGTCGGCGTCGCTGACCAGATCGCCCTGTCCGCTGGCGTGCTGCTGGTGCTGGCGTTTTTCCCGGGCGGCCTCGCTGCCGCCGGCACCGTCTGGCGCGACCGCATGCTTGTCCGGGTCGCGGCCAGGCACGGCCTGCGCGCTCCCCACGAAGCCGAGGTCGCGAGCGCCGAGGTCGCGGTGTCCGTGGTCGCTGCCGACGACCCACCGGAGGACGCGTTGCTGGTGTGCCGCGGGGTCGACGTCGGTTACGACGGCGTCCAGGTCCTGTTCGGCGTCGACATGCACGTACGCCGTGGCGAGGTCCTGGCCCTGCTGGGTACCAATGGAGCCGGTAAATCCACCCTGCTGCGCGCCATCAGCGGACTGTCGCAAGCAACCAACGGCACGATCGTGTTCGACGGTCGCGACATCACCGACAGTTCCGCTGGCGATCGCGTGGCTCGCGGGATCGTGCAGGTCCCCGGCGGCAAGGCGGTCTTCCCCACGGTGACCGTCGCCGACCACTTCCGGACGGCGCGTTGGACGTTGCGTGGCGACGAGGCGCTGGCCCGCGCGGACGTAGCGCAGGAGCAGGTGCTGCGGTGGTTCCCGCAGCTGCAGGAACGCTGGACCAGCCTGGCCGGAAACCTCTCCGGTGGCGAGGCCCAGCAGTTGGCCGTCGGCATGGCCTTCATCGCCGAACCCGACCTGCTGATCATCGACGAACTCTCGCTCGGGCTGTCTCCCGTCATCGTCGAGCAACTGCTCGAGGTCGTCCGCGAGGTCAACGCCAAGGGCACCTCCATCGTGGTGGTGGAGCAGTCGGTCAACGTCGCTCTGACGGTCGCCGACCGGGCCTATTTCATGGAGAAGGGCGAGGTCCGCTACTCCGGGCCGACCGCCGACCTGCTCGAGCGCGGCGACATCCTTCGCTCGGTCTTCCTCGAGGGAGCCGTGACGTCGACGGTGGACGTCACCCCTGAGGCGTCCCGGACCTCGGTCGACGGACCCCCCGTGCTCGAAGTGGCCGGGCTGTCGGTCGCCTTCGGTGGAGTACGCGCGGTCAACGACGTCAGCTTCGCCGTCGCCCCCGGCGAGATCCTCGGTCTCATCGGACCTAAC
>JBKJLP010000118.1:0-5113 GCA_046596735.1 Mycobacteriales bacterium
CAGAAAGCCTCTCGTTTCACGTGGAACACCACGTGTTCAGCAGCATCGGTTTCACGTGAAACAGATGCGTCGGTCAGATGTCGAGGACGTCGACGCCCGACGCAGTTTCATCCAGCGCAATGCCAAGGACGTCCGCTTCCTCGACATCTGATCCACCGGCGTTGTTTCACGTGAAACAGCGCTGCTGACGCACACACCGCTAACCAGCGGGCCGCCACTGAGATGTTTCACGTGGAACACCCGCCCTTGAGAGGACCTCCGTGTCGGACGTCGTACCGCCCCCGCCCCCGCCTGGACCCAGCGACAGCACCTCGGGTCATGACGGCGACCGGATCGAGCTCATCGGCATTGATGTCGAGATGCAGCGGTCGTACCTCGCGTACGCGATGTCGGTCATCGTGGGGCGGGCCCTTCCCGACGTCCGGGACGGCCTCAAGCCGGTGCACCGCCGGGTGCTCTACGCGATGTACGACGGCGGCTACCGCCCCGACCGCGGCTACTTCAAGTGCGCTCGCGTGGTCGGCGACGTCATGGGCAACTACCACCCGCACGGCGACTCGGCGATCTACGACACCCTCGTACGCCTGGCGCAGCCCTGGTCGCTGCGCTATCCGCTGGTCGATGGCAACGGCAACTTCGGCTCTCCGGGCAACGACCCCGCTGCCGCGATGCGCTACTGCCTCACCGGCGACAGTCAGGTTCGTGCGGCCGAGGGGGCCACGCTCCGCATCGGGGACGTGGTGCCAGACGCCGCGCCCAATAGCGACACCCCGCTCACGGACATGAAGTTGCTGGACCGTCGCGGCGAGCCCGTCGCCGCTTCAGTCTTCTTCCACTCGGGCGATCACCCCACCTTGCGGCTCGCAACGCGTGAGGGCTACCGACTCACCGGCACCCACAACCATCCGGTGCTCTGCTTGGTCGGCGTCGAGGGCGTCCCCCTGCTGCTCTGGAAGCTGCTCGAGGAGATCCAGCCGGGCGACCGGGTGGCGATGTTCCGCGGCGCGCCCGACCACGCTGAGTCGCTCACCGAACTGCAGCGAGCCGAGGCCATGCTGCTCGGGGCCTTCGTGGCAGAGGGCTGGGTGAGCGCGGACCGCGCTGGCTTCAACAACATCGATCCCGACTTCTTCGGCGACGTACGCGAGGCCTACGACGCAGTAGTGGGCGGGCGTCGCTACCGGTCCGCCCGCACCATCCGCTCCGGCAGCCTGTTGCACGAGCTCGACATCCAGGACCTCACTGCGCTGCTCGACAGCCCGCTGGCGGCGCTGAGCGGGCTGACGTCCGAGCACAAGGCCGTCCCGGCCCGCGTGTGGCAGGCGGGGCCGGCCTACAAGCGCGCCTTCCTGCAGGCGCTGTACGAGGGTGACGGGTCCTGCAGCACGCTCGCCCGCAACACGATCCAGATCAGCTATTCGACCCGCAGCCCCCAATTGGCGCGCGACGTCCAGCAGTTGCTGCTGGAGCTGGGGGTCGTCAGCCGACTCAGTGAGCACGCGACTGGTGAGTGGAAGGTCTACATCAGCAACCGCCGGGACGCGCGCTTGTTCGCCACCCACGTCGGTTTCTGGGGCCGGAAGCAGACCAAGTTGCGCGCGCTCCTGGTCGCCATCCCCGAAGCCAGCACAGCGATGTCCAGCGACCACGTTCCCTTTGTCGCAGCGTATCTCCGCGAGAGCGGCGCGACATGCGCCACGGATCGCGACTGGCTCCGGCGCCATAACGTTGACCGGATCGAGCGCTGGGAGCGCGACCGGGACGAGATCCGGTCCCACGTCAGCGACCCCGAGGCGCTGGCCGTCGTGGAGCCGTTGGTCGACGGGCGCTACTACTACGCCGAGGTCGCCAGCGTCTCCGACGCCGGCGTCCAGCCGGTCTACTCGTTCCGCGTGGACAGCGACGACCACTCGTTCCTGTCCGACGGGTTCGTCTCGCACAACACCGAGTGCCGGCTGCAGCCGCTGGCCATGGAGATGCTGCGCGAGATCGACCAAGAGACGGTCGAGTTCAGCCCCAACTACGACGGCCGCAGCTCCGAACCGGACGTTCTCCCCAGCCGTATCCCCAACCTGTTGGTGAACGGATCGTCCGGCATTGCCGTGGGTATGGCCACCAACATTCCCCCGCACAACCTGCGCGAAGTCGCCTCGGGTGTGCAGTGGTTCCTGGCCAACCCGCTGGCCTCGCCGGAGGAGCTGCTGGAGGCGTTGCTCGAGCGGGTTCAGGGTCCAGACTTTCCGACATCCGGGCTGATTGTGGGACGAGCCGGGATCGAGGAGGCCTATCGCACCGGTCGTGGGTCGATCCGGATGCGGGCTGTGGTCGAGGTGGACGAGGACAAGAAGGGCCGCACCATCCTCGTCGTCACCGAACTGCCGTACCAGGTAAATCCCGACAATCTGGCTGAAACTATCGCAGACCACGTGCGGGACGGGCGCATCGCCGGGATCGCGGACGTCCGCGACGAAGGGTCTCAGCGCACCGGGCAGCGGCTCGTCATCGTCCTCAAGAGGGACGCCGTCGCCAAGGTCGTGCTCAACAACCTTTATAAGCACACCCAACTGCAGACCACGTTCGGCGCCAACATGCTGGCGATCGTCGATGGGGTGCCGCGCACGCTGCGGCTGGACGAGTTCGTCCGCTATTACGTCGCACACCAGGTCGACGTCATCGTGCGGCGCACCCGGTTCCAGTTGCGTAAGGCCGAAGAGCGCATGCACATCTTGCGCGCGCTGCTCAAGGCGCTCGACCAGCTGGATGCGGTCATCGCACTCATCCGGGCGGCGGACTCGGCCGACTCGGCCCGCGGCCAGCTCATGGCGCTACTCGAGATCGACGAGGTGCAGGCGGTCGCCATCCTCGACATGCAGCTGCGCCGGCTCGCCGCGCTGGAACGCCAGCGGATCATCGACGAGGCCGCTGAGCTTGCGTCCAAGATCGCCGACCTCACCGAGATCCTGGCCAGCCCCGAGCGGCAGCGCTCGATCATCGCCGAGGAACTCGCCGAGATCGTCGACCGCTACGGCGACGAGCGACGCACCCGCATCATCGCCTACGAGGGCGACATGAGCGCCGAGGACTTCATCCCGCAGGAGGACATCGTCGTCACGGTGACCCGTGGTGGCTACGCCAAGCGGACGAAGACCGATCTCTACCGCCAGCAGCGTCGTGGCGGTCGCGGAGTGCAGGGTGCCCGGCTGAAGCAGGACGACATCGTCGAACGCTTCTTCGTCACCAACACCCATCACTGGCTGCTGTTTTTTACCAACAAGGGCAGGGTTTATCGGGCCAAGGCACATGAGTTGCCCGAGGCAGATCGCAACGCCCGTGGGCAGCACGTGGCCAACATCCTGGCCTTCCAGCCGGACGAGAGCATTGCCCAGGTCATCGCGATCCCGGACTACGGCGTCGCGCCCTACCTCGTGCTGGCGACCAAGAACGGCCTCGTCAAGAAGACCGCGCTTCGCGACTTCGACAACGGCCGGTCCAGTGGATTGATCGCGCTCAACTTGCGGGACGAGGACGAGCTGATCGCGGCCCAGCTGATCAGCGCTGAAGACGATTTGCTGCTGGTCAGCAAGCGGGCCCAGTCCGTACGTTTCTTGGCTGACGACGAGACGCTGCGGCCGATGGGCCGCGCCACGTCCGGTGTCCGTGGCATCCGGTTGCGCGCCGGCGACGAGTTGCTGTCGATGTCCGTGGCCAGCGACGAGGACGGTGCGTCGCTGGTCACCGTCACCGATGGCGGCTTCGTGAAGCGGACGGCGCTGACGGAGTACCGCGCTCAGGGTCGCGGCGGCTCCGGCGTACTGACCGCCAAGCTCGAGGAGCGCCGGGGCTCGCTCGTGGGTGCGCTCGTGGTCGGCCCGACCGATGAGTTGTTCGCGATCACGAGCACCGGGGTCGTGATCCGGGTGTCCGTGGAGCCGGTCCGGCCGACCAGCCGTACGACGATGGGCGTCAAACTCATCTCGCTGGCCGGGGGCAGCACCGTGGTTGCGGTGGCCCACAATGGGGAGGGCACGGAAACCGACCCGGAAGGGGAGGACTCAGCCGAAGTATCGGCGGTGGACGGCGAGGGGCCCTCCGTGGTCGGCTCGTCGGAGGCTGGCCCGCCCGACGCCGAACCCGAGGCAGACCCGGAGGCTGATGCGTGACCGAGCGCGAGCAGGACCTCAACGCTGAGGGCTCGGCAGCGGGCAGCCCGCGACCGGAGCCAGACAGCGGTGGGGTCACCACGACGGGCGCCGAGCAGGTCCCGCAGGTGCACGCCGAGCCGAACAGGGAACCCGCTACCACCTCGGTGACGCCGACTCCCGACGCTGCGTCGGTCACCCACCCGCCCGCGCCGTTAACCCAGACGCCGCCGCCAGCGCCGTCCCCGCCGCCAGCGCAACCGACGAGCCCACCGATCATCGCGAGCCCGCCGCCGCCCCCGCCGCACCATCTGGCACCGCCGGGAGCCGGTGTCCCGCCGCGGGCCCAGCCGCTGCCCGCCCCCCGACAGCTCGCTGGCATCCCGCCGCGCGCCGCTTCCTCAACCGGTCCGGCGGTCCGACCGGCCCGCCCCGCTGGCCAGCAGCCTGCGTCCCGTGGCCGACGGGTACGGCTCAGCCTGCGCCGGGTCGACCCCTGGTCGGTCTTCCTGTCCTCGGTCGTGGCGTCGTTCTTCTTGGGGGTGGCGCTGGTCGTCGCCGCCGTGGTGCTCTTCAGCATCCTGAGCGCACTCGGCGTCATCGACTCGGTCAACACCCTCATTGGCGACGTGACCGCGGACCCCAGCGGCACCGCGACCCCCTCCAGCGCGATCAGCGTGGGCACCGTTCTCGGCTTCGCGTCCGTGCTGGCCGCGGTCAACGTCATCTTGCTCACCGCGCTCGCGACGCTGGGCGCCTTTCTCTACAATCTCGTTGCCCAGTTGACCGGCGGCGTCGAAGTCACCCTCGGCGACCGGGACTGATCACCACCACTGGCTCGGGACGCCCTCGGCGGCCCGTGTCGTGTAGCCTCGCGTCCCGTGCCGACAGGCGCATGGGGCCTGTAGCTCAGTCGGTTAGAGCGCATCCCTGATAAGGATGAGGCCGGAGGTTCAAGTCCTCCCAGGCCCACC
>JBKJLP010000155.1:0-8150 GCA_046596735.1 Mycobacteriales bacterium
GATCTTCGGCCAGATGCACGAGGTGTCCGCGCTGATCACCGGCGCGTCCGTGGGCGCCGCGCGGGTCGTGTGGGAGGGGCAAGCGCAGCACGCGGTCAACCTCGCCGGGGGGCTGCACCACGCGATGCGCGACCGGGCCTCGGGCTTTTGCGTCTACAACGACCCGGCCGTGGCCATCGCCTGGCTGCTGGCCCAGGGCGCCGAGCGGGTGGCGTACGTCGACGTCGACGTCCACCACGGCGACGGCGTGGAAGCCGCGTTCTGGAATGACCCGCGGGTGCTGACCGTGTCGCTCCATGAGAGCGGCGCCACGCTGTTTCCCGGCAGCGGCTGGCCGGACCAGACCGGTGGTCCGGCGGCCCCCGGCTCGGCGGTCAACCTCGCGCTGCCGATGGGCACCGGCGACGCGGCCTGGCTGCGTGCCTTCGACGCCGTCGTCCCGGCTGCGCTGCGCGCCTTCGACCCGCAGATTCTGGTCACCCAGCATGGCTGCGACTCGCACGCCAACGATCCGCTGGCCAACCTGCGCCTCAGCGTCGACGGCCAGCGGGCGTCGTACGCCGCTCTGCACCGGCTCGCCCACGAACTGTGCGGCGGGAAGTGGCTGGTGCTCGGCGGCGGCGGCTACGAGCCTGTGCAGGTCGTGCCGCGTGCCTGGACGCACCTGCTCGCCGAGGTGACCGGTGCCCCCGTCCTGGGCGAGACCCCGCCCGGGTGGCGCGAGCTGGCTCAGCGGCGTGGCGGTGAGGTCGCTCCGGAGCAGATGACGGACGGCCCTGCGCCGTCCTACGCACCCTGGGACGGCGGGGTGGGCGACCCGGACGACCCGGTGGACGGGGCCACCGCCCTGACCCGGCGCGCGGTGTTCCCGCTGCTCGGTCTGGACCCGGAGGCGTCCGTCGACCGACCCGAGGGGGAGATTGGGCCGAATGGGTGACTGTTGCAACCCCACCCGTCCCGATACTGTTCGCAGTGCACGTACGTGTCTCGCGTCACCGGTGGGGAAGCCGGCGACCACGAAGGCGTGCCGAGAGCGGTGCGCATGTCGAGTCTGTCCGAAGTCAAGCTGATGACCGTCGCCGAGGTGGCCGCGGTCATGCGCGTCTCCAAGATGACCGTCTACCGACTGGTCCACAGCGGTGAGTTGCTGTCGGTCCGGGTAGGACGGTCGTTCCGGGTGCCCGAGCACGCGGTGCACGACTACCTGCGCGGAGCCTTCCACTCTGCTGGCTAACTGCTGCAGGTAGTCTGGGCCGTTCCTGTTCGTACGACATCTAGCGAAGGTCCTCACGTGGGTTCCGTCATCAAGAAGCGCCGCAAGCGGATGGCCAAGAAGAAGCACCGCAAGCTGCTGAAGAAGACCCGCGTCCAGCGTCGTAACAAGAAGTAGTTCGAGTGTCGGAGCAGGGCAGCGAGCCGCAGTGGCTCACGTTCTTGTCCGACTTCGGCTTCGAGGACGTCTTCCTCGGGGTCTGTAAGGGCGTCATCGCCCGCACAGCCCCGCAGGTCCGGGTGCTCGATGTCATGCACCTGGTCAACCCGCAAGACGTCGAGCAGGGCGCGGCGGTGCTGGCCTCGGCCGTCCCGTACCTCCCCGCGCCGGCCGTCCACCTTGCGCTGGTCGACCCGTTCCGCGCGTCTGCCGTCCGCGGCATCGCGGTGCGGACGGGCGACGGGTCGACGTTCGTCAGCCCGGACAACGGGCTGACATCGCAGGCCTGGGACATCGCCGGCGGGGTGGTCGCCGCCCACGTCCTCGACGACCCGCAGTGGTGGCACCCGGCGCCGGCGCGCACCTTCCGCGGCCGCGACGTCTACTCACCGGTCGCCGCGCGGCTCGCGATGGGCCTGCCGATCGAGCAGATCGGCACGCCGGTCGCCGTCGATAAGCTCGAGCGGATTGTCGTACGCGCACCGACCGTCGACGACGACCATGTGCACGGCGAGGTCGTGATGGTCGACCACTTCGGCAACCTCACGCTCAATCTGCGCCGCACCGAGCTCGAAGCCGCCGGTATCGCGCTCGGCGACAGCGTCGAGGTCCGCTGCGGCGGCAAGGCCATGACGGTGCCGTTCACGCTGACCTACGGCGAGGTGGCGCGCGGCCGGCTGGCGGTCTGCGAGGACTCCTTCCGCACCGTCACCGTCGCGGTCAACCAGGGCAGCGCCGCCGCCACGCTGCGCGCCCGTCGGGGCGACCCGCTGGTCATCAGTCGGGTGCCACAGGAGGCGCCGCGACCAAGCGCCGCCGGGAGTCGGCCCGCTACCGGCCGGTAGACTCCGGAGATGTCCCGCGTCGTGCTTGTCACCGGTGTCAGCCGGTACCTCGGCAGCCGGCTGGCCAGCGTCCTGCAGGCCGACTCCTCGATCGACCGCGTCATCGGTGTCGATACGGTCGCCCCGCGCGACGATCTACGCACCCAATTGGGCCGCACCGAGTTCGTCCGCGCCGACATCCGCAACCCGCTCATCGCCAAGGTCATTGCGCAGGCCGAGGTCGACACGGTCGTCCACATGAACGTCATCGCCACCCCGCTCGGCGCCGGGGGCCGTACGGCGATGAAGGAGATCAACGTCATCGGCACCATGCAGCTGCTCGCCGCGTGCCAGAAGGCGCCGAGCATGCGCAAACTGGTGGTCAAGTCGACGACGGCCATCTACGGCGCCTCCCCGCGCGACCCGGCGCTGTTCACCGAAGACGTCGAGCCGCGCTCGCTGCCCAAGTCCGGCTATGCCAAGGACGCGGTCGAGGTCGAGGGCTACGTCCGCGGCTTCGGTCGTCGTCGTCCCGACGTGACGCTGTCGCTGCTGCGCTTTACCAACTTCGTCGGCCCGTACATCGAGACGCCGCTGACCCGCTACTTCAGCCTGCCCGTGGTCCCGACCGTCCTTGGCTTCGACCCGCGCATCCAGCTGTGCCATGAGGACGACGGCATCGAGGCCCTGCGTCGCTGCGTTGCTGAGGACCACCCGGGCATCTTTAACGTCGGCGGCCCGGGCGTGCTCTTGCTGTCCCAGGCGATCCGTCGGGTCGGCCGACCGTCGTTCCCGGTCCCGTCACCTGCCGTCAGCCTGGTCGCCCGCGCGTTCCGCCGGGCTGGGCTGGTCGACTTCTCTCCTGAGCAGATGCGTTACCTCGAGCACGGCCGCGTCGCGGACGTCAGCCGCCTCGCGGAGGCGCTGAGCTGGAGCCCCCGGCCGACCGCCGAAGCGTTCGAGGACTACGCCCGCGGGCATGCTGGCCTGGTGGACCCGGCCCGTGCCGCCGCGGTCGAGCGGATCGCCGTGGACCGGCTGACCCGTGGTCGGGTCACGACCCCTGGAGGCGTCGGTGCCTGAGGCGACCGTCATCCCGCTCGAGCCGCGCGACCCCCGCCCCGGCGCGGGCCGTCGTACGTCCGACCGCGCCCAGAGCGCTGCCGCGAAGAAGAAGGCCTCGCGGGCCGCCGCGCCCGAGGACGACGCGGTCGACAGCCCAGCGGCCGAGCCTGCCGCGCCCGCGACCGAGTGGGACCGCAAGCTCGCTGGGGGACTGGCCTTCCTGCGCCGGCGCCTCACCGGCGACTACGAGGTCGACGACTTCGGCTTCGACCCCGACCTCACCGAGCACGTCCTGCTGCCGCCGTTGCGACCGCTGTACAACAAGTGGTTTCGGGTGGAGACGCGCGGGCTCGAACACGTGCCCGATGTGGGTGGCGCCCTGGTGGTCGCCAACCACTCCGGCACGATCCCGCTCGACGCGCTGATGACCTCGCTCGCGCTACTCGACCATCACCCGGCCCACCGGCACCTACGCCTGCTGGGTGCTGACCTGGTGTTCAGCCTGCCGGTCGTCGCCCCCCTTGCCCGCAAGAGCGGCAACACGTTGGCCTGCAATGCCGACGCCGAGCGCCTGCTCACCTCCGGCGAGCTCGTCGGGGTCTTCCCTGAGGGTTTCAAGGGGATCGGCAAGCCGTTTAGCGAGCGCTACAAGCTGCAGCGCTTTGGCCGCGGCGGCTTCGTCTCCGCCGCTCTGCGCACGGGCACGCCGATCATTCCGTGTTCGATCATCGGGGCCGAGGAGATCTACCCGATGGTCGGCAACGCCAAGACCCTGGCCCGCCTCGCCGGTGTGCCGTACCTCCCGATCACGCCGTTCTTCCCGTGGCTGGGCGCGCTGGGTGCCCTACCCCTGCCGTCCAAGTGGATCATCGAGTTCGGCGAGCCGATCGTCACCGCTGACCTCGGCGGCCCCGCCGCCGCCGAGGACCCCATGCTGGTCTTCAACCTCACCGACCAGGTCCGCGAGACCATCCAGTCGACGCTCTATACCTTGCTCATGCAGCGCCGCTCCGTCTTCTTCTAGCCGAGAACGTCGGGCAACCCGCTTAGGGCAGGTGCAAGGCGGAGCGGACGTGGCGCATCCGGTGACCGTGGCCGGCGTGCTTGCGGCGCAGGGCTAGCCCCGCCACGACGCCACCGGTCAGCGCGCCCACACCGGCAGCGGTGGGGATGCCGATCTTGGCGGCCTTACGCCCGGTCCGAAAGTCGCGGATGACCCAGCCCTGTCGGCGGGCTTCCTCGCGCAGGGCGGTGTCGGGGTTGATCGCGACGGCGTGGCCGACGCTGGACAGCATCGGGACATCGTTGTGCGAGTCGCTGTAGGCCGTGCAGCGCGACAGGTCCAGGCCCTCGCGCTCAGCCAGGGCGCGTACGGCCTCAGCCTTCGCCGGCCCGTGCAGCGGCTCGCCGACCAGGCGGCCGGTGTAGAGCCCGTCCTCGACCTCGCTGACCGTCCCTAGCGCGCCGGTGAGGCCCAGCCGCTGCGCGATGATGCGGGCGAGCTCGACGGGGGTCGCGGTGACCAGCCAGACGCGCTGCCCGGCGTCGAGGTGCTGTTGGGCCAGGGCACGCGTGCCGGACCAGATCCGACGCTCCATCAACTCGTCGTAGATCTCTTCGCCGTACGCCACGATGTCCACGACGCTCTTGCCAGCGACCAGACCCAGGGCTTTGTCTCGGGCTTCGGCGACGGCCTCGAGGTTTTCCTTGCCTCGTACGCGGAACTGCACCTGCTGCCAGCCAAAGCGGAGCAGGTCGCTGGTGGTGATGAGCCCCCGGCCGGCCATGCCCTTGCCGAAGAAGTAGATCGACGCGCCACGGATCATCGTGTTGTCGACGTCGAAGAAGGCGGCGGCGGTCGGGTCGACCGGGACGGCGAGGCTGTCCTCGACCTCCGCGGCGGCAGCGGCCGCCGCGCCAGCGAGAACGGATCTGACCTCATCGTCTTCGTGGCGTCGACCGGGCAGGCGACCCTTCAGGCGAGGCATGCCCCGAGCCTATCCGGCTGGCGACACAGCACAGCGCCCCCGCTCTCAGGGAGAGCGGGGGCGCCGACGTGCAGGTGCGGGGAGTGCTACTCCGCAGCGGCCGTGCGGCGGCGGCGAGCCACCAGCGCGGTACCGAGCAGGAGCGTGGCGATCGCGCCGGTCAGCGGCAGGGAGCCACCGGTACGGGGCAGGTTGACCGGGGTGACACCGGGGGCGGCCGGAGCCGGAGCCGGGACGAGGCGGCTGGTGGCCGCAGCGTTGGCCGAGACCAGCTCGATCTTGACGAGCTGCTTGCCAGCGGCGAGCAGCCCGGCCGTGTGCAGGATCGGCGGGTCGACCGTCAGGACGGTGGTGGCGACGTCCGCGACAGCCGAGGTGCCGTCGGGGGAGACAACCGTCTGGCCCTTGCCGATGGCGACGTTGACGCCAGCGACCGTGTTGAGCAGACCGTTGACCGTGGCGACCGCGCCGTTGACCGTGTCCTGCAGCCCGGCCGGGAGGCCGGTGCCGAGGGCGTTGACGTTGAGGCCGTTCTGGTCGAGCAGAGCGGTCAGCGCGCCGTTGGCGATGTCGACCTTGAAGACGGGCGCGTTGGTGACGGCCTTGGCCGTACCCGGGGCGCCACCGGCGCTGGCCGTGGCCTGCGAGGTGATCGCGTCAACCTTGACGAGACCGCCGAGGACGTTGAGGTTCTTGACCGCGTTGGCGACCGAGGAGGTCATGAGGTCGCCCTTGCGGGTGATCGTCTGCTCGCTGGTGACCGCGTCGAGCGAGACCAGGTTGGTCGTGGCCGACAGGCCGTTCAGCGTGGTGGTGAGGCCACTCAGGGTCTTGGTGAGCGAGTCGACCGCGGCCTGGACCGGCGCCGTGACCGGGGTGGTCTGCGTGGCGGTCTTGTTCAGGGTGTTGATCGCGCCGTTGAGCGTGTCAGCGACGGTGGCCACGGAGCTGTTGGTCGTGCTCGTGGTCAGGCCGAGCGCGGTGTCGAGCACGCCCTGGACCGGGGCCGTGATGGAGCTGGCCGCGGCGATGGGGGCGCTGATGCTGATGTGCGCGATGGCGCTGTTGCTCTTGGCCAGGACACCGTTGGTGACCGTCGTCGGGTCCGCGACCTTGCTCGAGAGCGGCAGGACGTTGACCTTGACGCCGGACGTGTTGATGTCGACCAAGCCCGCCTGGGTGTCCTCGAGCTTGCCGCCGAGGGCGGCCTTCGTGGACTGGGCAAGCAGGTCGGAGACCTTGGGGATGTTGCCGGCGCCGAGGACGGCGCTGCTGGTCGCGGTAGGCAGGCCCACCGTGGAAACCTTGCCGGTGGTCAACGAGATCGTCTGGACGATCTGCGACGTGCCGAGCGCGGCGGCCGCGGCGGTGGGGAGGTTGATGGTGATCTTGAGCGCGGAGCCAACGCCATCAGCAGTCATCTGACGGGTGTCAGCGGCGGCGGAGGCCGGGCTGGCAAGCCCGGCACCGGCGGCCATGAGCGTGCCGGTTGCGAGAGCCAGCGCGGTGAGCCGCGCGACCCGTCCCTGAACTGCCATGTGAGTAGTCCTTCCAAAGCGTCGTATGTCTGGGCGAAGTATCGGCTACTGGGACATTGGGCTGAAGTCGCGGGTCGTGGCATCTTCGGAGCGTCCCTTGGGCACTGAAACGACGCTCGGCGGCGCGGGTGACGGGCAGCACAGAAAGTTTCGAGAAATTCTTCACGGGATCCGGACATATCGACCTCAACGAGGGCGCCGCACCCGCGACGGGCTGACCGGGCCTGCTCGGTCCGGTCCGTACCGCGGACTTAGAGGAGGCGGTTGTCCATGGTGTCAATGTCGATGGCGCCCAGGGTCGCCGGCCCGTTCGTCGCGGCGCGCAGCAGCGCGATCGGCGAGACGGGGAGGCCGGGCAGCACCGTTGGCGTCGTGGCCGCCAGGGTCGGAGCCGGCGACGGGAGCACCGGCACCGGGAGTCCAGAGGGGGTCGGGACGGGCAGGGTCGGCACGGGTACGGGCACCGGGACCGGCAGCGGGGCCGGGCTCTGGCTCGGGGCCGGGCTCGGGCTCTGGCTCGGGCTCGGGGTGGCACGCGGCGTCGAGCTCGACGCGGGAGTCGGAACCGGGCTGGGCACCACGGTAGGCCGCGGCTGGGGGGTTGCTGCCGGGGCACAGCCGCACGGCGCCGGGGTGGTGGCGGTCGGTGCGGGAGCGGGCTGCGGCTGGTTGGCGGCCGGCGGCAGGGCCGGAGCGCTGGTCACCGGGTTGCACGCTCCGGAGCAGACGCCCACGGCGAGCAGCTGGCTGGTCTGCGCGGCAACGCCGGACACGAGGGCGAGGGAGGCCTCGCCGCGCTCGCGGGCGGCGCTGGGCAAGGCAGGGAGCAGGTCGCGCAGTTGGCGAGACTGCCGGTTGGCGAACCCGGCCAGGATCTCGAGCGGCACGTCGGTCTGCGTACGGCGGTAGGCATCGGTCAGCAGCGCGCTGCCGCTGCGGGTCTCGGCGTCCATGTCGGCGAGCGTGCGGCGGACCCGCTCGGCCACCGAGCCACCGAATGCGCTCGCGGCAGTGACGGACTGCGGGTCGGTGCTGATCGGGCCGAGAGCCGCGTCGCGTCCGAGGGAGAGCGCGGAGATCTCGCGGAGCCGCTCGGCGGCGAACTCGAGGTGCTTGCTGCCCTTGTCGACGGCGCCGTCGGCGGTGCGCAACTCAAACGCTTCGCCGCCCTTCTTGACGCTATAGAACGGGTCGCCGGGAAGCGAGCGGCTGCCGGCGACGGCGATGCCGGTGACGGCCACGACGGAGGCCATCGCGCCAGCGGCGACGCTGATGCTGCGCTGGGCCCGGCGACCGGAGGTCC
>JBKJLP010000358.1:0-3575 GCA_046596735.1 Mycobacteriales bacterium
TCTCGCCTTCCTCTCGCCTGCCGGATAGACCGGACCCTAGCGGCTAGGCTGACCACAAGGATCGGCGCTCGCCGACCCCCGCGACAGCACCCTGTCGCTTCACTGTGTGCGCGGACCCCTTCCGACGCCGGCGCGCCGGTTGCCTACAGCAGCCGCCAGCGAGCCCGCCCTGCCGTGGTCGGCGCGAAGCCCGGAAGGCACTCCCCTGACCACCTCAGACGTCCACGAAGAAACGCCCGCGCCGGTCGACGCTCCCAACGGCTTCGCCGCCCTCGGTGCCCGACCCGAAACCGTCGAGGCGCTCGCCGCACTCGGTATCACCAGCCCGTTCGCCATCCAGACGATGACGCTGCCGATCGCCCTGTCCGGCCACGACCTCATCGGTCAGGCGCGGACGGGCACCGGAAAGACGCTGGGCTTCGGCGTACCCATGCTCAACACCGTCAAGAGCAAGGCCGAGGGCGCCAACGGCACCCCGCAGGCGCTCGTCGTCGTGCCGACCCGTGAGCTCTGCGTCCAGGTCGCCAAGGACCTCGAAAACGCGGGCAAGGTCCGCAACGTCCGCGTCCAGACCATCTATGGCGGCCGCGCGTTCGAGCCGCAGGTGGAGTCGCTGCGCAAAGGCGTCGACATCGTCGTCGGCACCCCAGGTCGGCTGCTCGACCTGTGCCGCCAGGGCCACCTCAACCTCGGTCAGGTCGAGGTCCTCGTCCTCGACGAGGCCGACGAGATGCTCGACCTGGGCTTCCTGCCCGACGTCGAGCGGATCCTTGAGCAGACCCCGTCGGAGCGCCAGACCATGCTGTTCTCGGCCACGATGCCGAGCCCGGTTGTCGCGATGGCCCGGCGCTTTATGCGCCAACCGACGCACATCCGCGCCGAGGAGCCGGACGAGAACCGCACCGTCCCCAACACCAAAATCTTCGTCTACCGCGCCCACTCGATGGACAAGGGCGAGGTGCTCGCCCGCATCCTGCAGGCCGAGGGCCGTGGTCTGACCATGGTGTTCTGCCGTACCAAGCGCACGTGCGACAAGGTCGCTGCCGACATGCAGGACCGTGGCTTCGCGGCTGCTGCCGTGCACGGAGACCTCGGCCAGGGCGCTCGTGAGCAGGCGCTGCGCGCCTTCCGCTCCGGCAAGATCGACGTGTTGGTCGCGACCGACGTCGCCGCCCGCGGCATCGACGTCCAGGACGTCACCCACGTCATCAACTACCAGTGCCCCGACGAAGAGCGCACCTTCCTGCACCGCATTGGTCGTACGGGTCGCGCGGGCGCCAACGGCGTCGCGGTGACGTTCGTGGACTGGGACGACATGCCTAAGTGGGGCCTGATCAACAAGGCGCTCGACCTGCCGCACCCGGAGCCGGTCGAGACCTACTCCTCCAGCAAGCACCTGTACGCCGATCTGCTCATCCCTGAGGGCACCACGGGCAAGCTGCCGCGGGCTGCGCGCACGCGCGCCGGTCTCGGAGCCGAAGAGGTCGAAGACGTCGGCGAGACGGGGCGCAAGCCCCGCCGTGACGCCGGCGGCCGTGATGGTGGCCGTGATGGTGGCCGCGACGGCGCGCGTTCCGGTCGTGACGGCGCACGCTCCAGCCGCGACAGCGGCCGCGACGTCCGTCCGGCCGATGATGGCGAGCCGACATCGACGCTGCCTAAGCGCTCCGGCGGCAACCGCCGCCGCACGCGTGGCGGTGGTGACGCGACGGCAGCCCCCGGCACTGCGGTGGCCGAGGCTGGCACGGACAGCGAGAGCGGCAGCAGCGAAGGCGGCAGCGCGCGACCACGCCGGCGCCGTGGTGGTCGCGGGCGAGGCGGTTCCGGCGACGGCGCCGCGTCGGCTGCGTCGGAGTAGACGGTGGTCGTGCGCGGCGGAGACCGCCCCACCGGTGAGGATTCCGAGGACCTGCTGACCTGGTTGAACGGGTTGTCCGGCGCTCAGCCGATCCACCAGACCCGGCTGCTCGCCTGTGACAAGCACGGCGACGAACGACCGACGTGGCAGTACGTCGAGGCTGACGCGGCAGAGGGAGTTGCCCGGCGCCGCTGCCTGGTCTGCGCCAACGTCGTCGGCGTGTTGGACTCCGACGAGCGGTGGACGCACCCGCCCATGTGGGCCTGTGTGGGCTGCGGTCACTCGATCATGGAGGTCGCGGCCGGGCTGAGCACCCCCACCGACGACGTCGTGAGCTGGGTCGTCCTCGGTGTGCGCTGTCCCGAGTGCGGTCGGCTGTCCGGCGTCACCGACTTCGTCGTCGACAACCTGCCGCTCGACCAGGTCCTGTCCGAGCTCTGACATGCGGCTGCTGCTGCTCGCGGACACGCACCTGCCGCGGCGCGCCAAGGCACTACCGGCGCAGGTCTGGGAGCAAGCGGCTTTGGCCGACCTGATCGTCCACGCCGGCGACTGGGTCGACGTTGGACTCCTCGATGATCTCGAGACCCATGCGCCGGTCCTGGGCTGCTGGGGCAATAACGACGGCTGGGAACTGCGCGAGCGGCTGCCCGAGGTCGCCCGACAGACCCTCGAAGGCGTGCGCTTCGCCGTCGTACACGACACCGGCTCCTCCAGCGACCGTGAGCGTCGGATGTCTGCGGACTACGACGACGTCGACGTCCTCGTCTTCGGGCACAGCCACATCCCCTGGGACACCACCACCGACAGCGGGCTGCGCCTGCTCAACCCCGGCTCGCCCACCGACCGACGCCGCCAGCCGCACTGCACCTACATCACCGCCACCGTCGAGTCTGGAGAGCTGCGCGACGTGCAGCTCCACGCGCTGTGACCCTCGCCCGCGTCGAGGCCGGTGAAGGCCCGGTGATCCTGCTCGTTCCAGGTTTCACCGGAAGTAAGGAAGACTTCCGACTGCTCCTCGATCCCCTTGCTGCACGAGGGTTTCGAGCCGTCGCCTACGACCAGCGAGGCCAGTACGAATCCGCCGGCGCTGACGATCCTGCGGCCTATGCGGTGGCGTCGCTGGCCGAGGATCTGCTCAGCCTCATCGACGAGCTGGGTGGCGTCGCCCACGTCGTCGGACACAGCTTCGGCGGCCTGGTATCCCGGGAGGCGGCGATCCGTCGACCAGCCGCCGTACGCTCCCTCACCCTGCTGAGCAGCGGACCGGCAGCACTGTCGGGCCCTCGGGTGGAGGCGCTGTCGCTGCTGCGGCCGCTGCTCGACGCGGGCGGAATCGTGGCCGTCGCCGATGCCCTGGATGCGGTCGCCGCAGCGTTGCCGGCAGACCAGCAACGACCGGCCGACGAGGCAGCCTTTTTGCGGTTGCGGTTCTTGCGCAACCACCCAGTCGCGCTGCTGGCCATGGCGGATGCGCTGACCTCCGAGTCCGACCGGGTGGATCAGCTGGCCGCGTCCGGCGTGGCGGTCCAGGTGGTCTATGGCGAGGCCGATGACGCCTGGCCCCCCGCGGTCCAGCTGGCGATGGCTGAGCGGCTGGGCGCGCGCGCGGTGGTCATCCCGGAGGCCGCCCACTCGCCCGCCGTGGAAAACCCACGGCCCGTGGTGGAAGCGCTCACGTCCTTCCTCGCGCAGGTGCCTGCGTCCTAGCCGGCGT
>JBKJLP010000199.1:0-3983 GCA_046596735.1 Mycobacteriales bacterium
GTCGACGGAGAGCTCGGCTGGGGCCGCCAGGCCGATGACCAGCGCCGTTCCACGAGCGCCCATCGCCGCGACGTCGGCCAGGTTGACCGCCGCTGCCTTACGCCCCACGTCGTAGGCGCTGGACCAGTCCTGCCGGAAGTGCACGCCCTCGACGAGGACATCGGTCGTGATCACCACTCGACCGTCGGGTGCCGCGACGACGGCCGCGTCGTCACCGGGACCGAGCAGGACGAGGTCGGACGACCCCAGCCGCTCGACCACCCGGGAGATGAGCCCGAACTCACCGACATCTCGTGCGGTAGCGTCCGCCACGCTTCGCCAGCCTTCCAGAAGGGGTACATCACCGTGGTCCAGGCATACATCCTCATCCAGACCGA
This sequence comes from Mycobacteriales bacterium, assembly GCA_046596735.1. Lineage (GTDB taxonomy): Bacteria > Actinomycetota > Actinomycetes > Mycobacteriales > SCTD01 > RYN-124. The sequence goes on from JBKJLP010000199.1 coordinate 378, forward strand.
GGTCGGCAAGGCCGCAGCGGTCGCCATCGCCATCGCCGAGTTGGCCGGAGTGGCTCAGGCCGAGGACGTCACCGGCCCCTACGACGTGATCGTGCGCGCTGGAGCCAAGAATGTCGACGAGCTCGGCAAGCTCGTCGTCGCCAAGATCCAGGGTGTCGAGGGCATCACCCGCACGCTCACCTGCCCGGTCGTCCACCTCTGACACTGGTGCGTCCGGCGCACCTGCCGGTGTGCCTCACGCTCCTGCTATCGGCGGCGTGTAGCGGACTTCCCGGCGGGCCCCAGCCGATCGTTGCCGTGCCCGTTCCGGCCGCGTCGTCAGCGAGCGTCGCCGCGTTGTGCCGCGATCTGGTGAAGACACTTCCCCGTCGGCTCGGCCGCGGGATCATGCTGCGTGACGTCCTGGAGCCCCAGCGCAGCGCGGCGTGGGGTGAGCCGCCCATCCGCCTGACCTGCGGAGCGGCGGCACCAAGCGGCACGTTTGCACCGCTGATCCTGGACGGCCTGCCGTTCACGACCGTGCGTCGGTCCGATCGGGTGCTCTGGTACACCACGGATCGCGCGGTGACGGTGCTGGTGGACGTCCCGATGTCGTACCAGAGCCAGGCCGATGTCGTGGTCCCACTGGTCCCCGCACTCAAGCGGATTGCCCAGCGCTGAGCTCAGCGCAGCCCGGTGCCTCGCCGTAGCGCGGTCGCAATCAACCGGTCGACGAGCTCGCGATAGTCGACCCCCTGTGCCGCCCACATCCGCGGGAACATCGACGATGGCGTGAAGCCAGGCATCGTGTTGATCTCGTTGATCGTGAGGCTGCCGTCGTCCGCGACGAAGAAGTCAACGCGGGCTAGCCCGGAGCAGTCCATCGCTACGAAGGCTCGCTTGGCCTGCTCTTGCAGCGCCTCGGTGACGGGCACGGGGAGGTCGGCGGGGCAGTCGAGCTCGGTCGCCGCGTCGAGGTACTTCGCCTCGAAATCGTAGAAATCATAGTCACCGACCAGCCTGATCTCGGCCGGCACGCTGGCCTGCGGAGTGCCGTCCGGACCCTCAAGGATCCCGCACTCGACCTCTCTGCCGGGCACGGCGGCCTCGATCAGCACCTTGGGATCACAGGCCAGTGCCGCCTCCATCGCAGCCTCCAGCTCAGACCAGTCAGCCACCTTGCTGATGCCGATGCTCGAACCCCCGCGAGCGGGCTTGACGAAGACCGGCAGGCCCAGTTCCTGTGCCTGCGCGGCAACCCGGTGGCGGTCGGTCGCCCAGTCTGCGGCGCGCACCACCACGGCCGGGGTGACGGTCAGGCCGGCGGCCTCGAGCAGCACCCGCGCGACCGCCTTGTCCATGGAGGCAGCGCTCGCGAGCACTCCGGAGCCGACGTAGGGGATCCCGGCCAACTCGAGCAGGCCCTGGATCGTGCCGTCCTCGCCGTACGGCCCGTGCAGGACCGGGAAGACCACATCGACACCGGGGAGCGCGCCTTGACCGTCCAGGGGCACCAGACCGCCAGCAGTGGGGTCTCCCGGCACCGCCACCGCACGCCCGTCAAGCACGGCCGGGAGCACCCCTCCCTGAATCGCCAGGGCGGCCGGGTCTGTGGGGCCAAGCACCCACCGACCCTGCTCGGTGATGCCGACAGCCACCACGTCGTAGCGCGTCGGATCCAAGGCGGCCAAGACACTGGCCGCCGAAACGCACGAGATGGCGTGCTCGGTGCTGCGGCCGCCGAAAACCACAGCCACCCGGGTGCGTGTCACGCAACGACCCTAGTGCGACTGCAGCGCCGGTCAGGCCAGCGAGACCTGCGTCTCCAGCCCGCCGTCGATGACGACGAAGGTGCCGGCAGTCGAGGTCGACCGAAAGCTGCCGACGCCAGCTGGCGAGATCGAGATCGAAGAACGGTGTGTGCTCTTGGATGCCGGCATTGGTGACGACGACGTCTAGAGCACCAAACGCGTCGTACGCCTTGGCCACCATCTCCGTCACCGCGTCGGGTTCTGCGACACTGCCCGGTATTGCCGTTGCCGATCCCGCTGCCGCCACCGGTCACCAGTGCTGTGCGGCCGACCAGGATTCCCAACTCAGGCCTTGCACTTCTCGGCTAGCTCGCGCAGCGGCGGTTCGTAGGCCTCCCCGAAGGTGGGGAAGGCGTGGACGACGTCAGCGAGCACCGACAGTGGGATCTCGGCGCGAACGGCGAGGGTGGCTTCTGACAGCCACTCGTCGGCGTGCGGCCCGATGGCCGCTGCGCCGATCAGGGTCCCGCGTTCACCGTCGGCGGTGAGCAGCAAAAGCCCGCCCCCCACGCCTTCGGTCAGCGATCTGGCGGTGTCGCCAACGTCCATGCTGGCAGTGATGACATGGACGCCCCGGTCGCGGGCGGCCTGGGCGGTCTCCCCCACGCTCGCGACGACCGGCTCGGTGTAGATAGCCCGCGGGATGGCCCGGTAGTCGGCTCGGACGTCACCACCGAGAAGGTTGGCGGTCACGATCCTGGCTTGGTAGTTGGCGGTGTGGGTGTAGGGCGCGATCCCGGTGAGGTCGCCAGCCGCCCAGACATGCTGCTGACCCCGCACCCGGCAGGTGTCGTCGACCTCCAGGGCACCTTTGTCGTTGGGGCGGATCTCCAGGACGTCCAGACCCACCCCCTCGGTCGTGGGCTGGCGGCCCGTGGCGACGAGGACGCGCGCCGCGCTGACCGACGAGCCGTCGGACAGATGCGCAAGGGCCTGTCCGTCGCGTAAGGCGAAGCGCTCGGCCTTGACTCCCAGGCGTACGTCGATCCCGTCAGCCGACAGCGCTTGCGCCAGGAGCGTCGCGATCTCCGGCTCCTCCCGCGCGGCCAACTGAGGCGCCGACTGAACCAGCGTGACCGCGACCCCGAAGCGCGCGTGGACCTGGGCGAGTTCGCAGCCCACAGCCCCGCCGCCCAGTACCAGCAACGAGGCCGGCCGCTCGGGCGCCAGCAGCGCCTCGTCACTGCTCCAGGTCGGCACCTGGTCCAACCCGGGCAGGTCGGGGCGGACCGCCGTGGAACCGGTGGACAGGACCAGGTCGGTCCAGCCGAGTTCGCGGTCCCCGACGGACACCACCCCAGGACGCACCACCTTGCCCCAGCCGCGGATCAGCGTGACCCCGAGTTCCTGCGCTCCCCGCGCGGCAGCGCTGTCGTCGTGATGGTCGCTGATGTCGTCGCGCCGAGCCACGGCCGTACGAAACGCCGCGTCCGACTCGTCCAACTCAACCGGCGTACTGCTACCGCCCAGGTGGACGATCTGCCTGGCCTCGTGGCGGATATGCGCGCTGCGCAGCATGGCTTTGCTCGGCATACAAGCGACGTATGGACACTCCCCACCGACTCGATCCGCTTCGATCAAGGCCACGGAGCGACCGGCCTGCGCCATCGACCTCGCGATGCTCTCCCCGGCTGAGCCGGCCCCGAGTACGACCACGTCAAAGGTGTCCACACCTTCATCCTGACCCGGAAGGGCCGCCATCACACGTCGGTCAGCCAGCGTCCAGGGCCTGCACGAGGTCGGCGATGAGGTCGTCGGCGTCTTCGAGCCCGATGCTGAGTCGCACCGTCGCTGGGCCGATTCCGGCGGCGGTCAA
>JBKJLP010000486.1:0-4690 GCA_046596735.1 Mycobacteriales bacterium
ACCTGGGGTGGCACGCCGCCACCGGTGTCTCGGGTGCCGAGGTAGGCGGCGGCGAGCAACAGGATCGCGACGGAGGTCACCAGCGCAACCACCCAGCCCGTTCGGTTGTTGCGAGCAGGTGCGGGCGCGACCGCGCGGGTCACCGGCGGCAGCGCCTGCGTGTGCTGGATCACCGAGGTCGCTGGCTCGGGCGGCGCCACGGGTCTGCGAGCCAACACCGTCGTCGCCGCCGAGCCGGTCGCTATCGCGTGCAGGTCGTCGGCGACCCGCGACGTCGTCGGGCGCCGAGCCGGGTCGGTATCGGTCATCGCGGTGAGCAGACCGGACCAGCCGTCCGGCAGGTCCACCGGAATGCGGGGTGGCCGAGACAGCCGAGCCAGCGCAACCTCGACGGCCGCGCCGGGGTATTCCCGGTTGCCGGTCAGGCACTCGAGTAAGACGAGACCCAAGGCGTAGACGTCCGCGGCCGGTCCAACATCGGAGCCGGTCACCTGCTCGGGTGAGAGGTAGGACGCTGTGCCGACGGTCAGGCCGGTCGCGGTCACCCGGGCAGCGTCGACCAGTCGCGCGATGCCGAAGTCGGTGAGCCGCACCCGCCCGTCGTTGCCGAGCAAGACATTGGCTGGCTTGACGTCGCGATGCACGAGGCCTTGCGCATGGACGTAGACGAGTGCGTCCGCGAGCCGGGCGCCAAGCTCACCCACCCGCTCGGACGCGATCGGGCCGCGGGCGATCGCCTGCGAGAGGGTCTCACCGTCGACGAGCTCCATGACGACCCAGGGCCGACCGGCCTCGTCGGTGCCGGCGTCGTAGACCGGGACGAGGCCGGGGTGCGACAGGCTCGCCAGAAGGCGAGCCTCGTCACCGACGCGGCCGGCATCCTCGCCCCCGGACGCCGTGACGAGCTTGAGGGCAACCGGCCGCTGCAGCGCCTCATCGGTGGCCCGCCATACCTCGGCCGTCCCGCCGCGACCGATCGTTACCTCCAGCCGATAGCGGTCCGCGATCCGACGGCCGTCACCTGGCGCGGGCATCGCCGACGTCGGCTGATCACTCATCGAGACTGCACCACGAGTTCGGCGATCTGCACGGCGTTCAGGGCGGCGCCCTTACGCAGGTTGTCGTTGCTCACAAACAACGCGAGAGCGTTCGGCCCGTCCTGGCGGAGCCGACCGACGTAGGAGGGGTCGCGTCCCGCAGCCTGCAGCGGGGTGGGCACATCCGTGACCTCGACGCCGGCAGCGTCGGCGAGCAACGCGAGGGCGCGCGCCACGGACAACGGCCGGGCAAACTCGGCGGTCAGCGAGAGCGAGTGCCCGGTGAAGACCGGCACGCGGACGCACGTGCCACTCACCCGCAGGTCGGGGATGCCGAGGATCTTGCGGCTCTCGTTACGGAGCTTGTGCTCCTCATCGGTCTCGAAGGCACCGTCGTCGACGATCGTTCCCGCCAGCGGGATGACGTTAAAGGCGATGGGGCGTACGTAGGTGTCCGGAGCGGGGTAGGCCACCGCGGTGCCGTCGTGGACGAGCTCGGTCGCCCGGCCAGCGACCTGCTGGATCTGCTTGTCGAGCTCGTCGACCCCGGCCAATCCGCTGCCCGACACGGCTTGGTAGGTGCTCGCGATCAGCCGGACAAGTCCTGCCTCGTCGTGCAGCGGCTTGAGCACCGGCATCGCCGCCATCGTCGTGCAGTTGGGATTCGCGATGATGCCCTTGCGGGCGTCGGCTATGGCCCCGGGGTTGACCTCGCTGACGACCAGCGGGACGTCGGGGTCCATCCGCCAGGCCGAGGAGTTGTCGATGACAACGGCGCCGGCAGCGGCGTAGCGCGGCGCCTGCTGACGAGACGTCGAGGCGCCTACCGAGAACAAGACGACGTCCAGCCCGCTCGGGTCCGCCGTGGCCGCGTCCTCGATGGTGATCTCACCGTCGCCCCAGGGCAGGGTGCGGCCGGCCGAGCGCGCCGAAGCAAAAAAGCGCATCTCGTCGACCGGGAACCGGCGTTCGGCCAGCAGCCGCCGCAGCACGCCCCCGACCTGGCCGGTGGCGCCCACGACGCCGACGCTCGTCACGCGCTGGCTCCCTCGGTCTGCATGATGATCAGTCTACGAGCGCCCGATCTATCACGGGGCGGGCAGGTGAGGCAGTCGGTGCCGCCCTAGCTGGGGGGCGCGGCGTCAGCCAGGCTGACCCGCATCTGGTCCGCACCCTCGCCGCGCCACTCCAGTAACAGCAGCGTTGCGTCGTCGGAGAGCTGGTCCTGCTGGTGATCGAGCAGTTCGCGTACGACACGACGGATCGTCTCCGGCGCGGTCAGCCCACCCGCGAGGTGCCGGATGACGAGGTCCGCGAGCCGCTCGACGCCGAAGAAGTCGCCGTCCGGTGAGCGGGCCTCCACGACTCCGTCGGTGAACAGCAGCACCCGGTCACCGGGCTCAAGTTGCTCTCGGCCGATCTCCGCCAGCCGGATGTCGCCCAGGTCGCCGAGGCCGAGCGGGGGGCGGGGCTCAGTCTGCAGGGACCGAATGAGCCGTCCGTTGCGCAGCAGTAACGGCTCCGGGTGCCCTGCGTTGACCCAGATCAGCTCGCCGCTGGCGGTGTCCAGCTCGAGCAGGACACCGGTGGTGAAGACCTCACCCCCGAGCCCCTCGACCAGTGCCTCGTCGATCGCGGCCATCGTCTCGGGCAGCGTTCGACCCGCTCTGCGGGAGTTGCGGTAGGCACCGATCGTCAGGACCGCACACTGGGCGCTGTGCAACCCGTGCCCCATACCGTCGAAGATCGCCAGGCGGGTGCGCCCGGCGTCGACCGCGTAGTCGATGGTATCGCCGGCGACGTGATAGCAGGGCTCGAGGGCAGCGGCGACGGTCACCGGGTGGCTCGCGAAGGTGAGTGGGGGCAGCAGCAGGTACTGGATCTCTGCGGCCAGGCCCATCTCGTTGCGACGGCGCAGCCGGACCAGGGTGTCGCCGTACGGGGACTTCGACGCGATCAGGTTGGCGACCCGCGCCGCCATCCGCGTGAACAGGCCGATCATGCGGTCGTTGTCGGCGTACAACGTCGCCTCTGAGTCGACCGTGACCTCGAGGACCCCGAGCCGGTCGGTGCCGAGCAGGAGCGGCAGCCAGACGCGGGTGCCGGCAGCCCCGGCGTCCTGGGTGTGCAGGTCGAACGTCTGGAACGACCGGCCAGCCAGGGTCGAATCGACCGACAGTGGGGTCAGTGGGGTGTCGCCGCCAGGCCCGTCCGGGGGGACGAACGGCACCAGGGTGCGCTGCTGCAGGTCAGCCAGGTAGACCGAACCGCCGCGGGCGCCGAGCCCACGGGCGCACGTATCGATGAGAGCGGGTAACTCGAACGGCGCGGCCATAACTGCGGCGTCCGCCAAGGAGTGCAGTGCATCCTCAGCGGAAGAGGGAACGGGCGCAGCCATGGGCCGACCGTAGCCGTAGCCCGCAGAGCAGGTGGGCGCACCGCCAGAAGCCGCGTTAGCGGCCGGTGCCGCCGTAGACGGTCGCCTCGGCATCGCCGCCGAGCTCGAAGGCGTCGTGGATGGCGCGCACCGCAGCGGGGATGTCGGTGTCGCGGCAGACGACGGAGATGCGGATCTCCGAGGTGCTGATCGCCTCGGCGTTGATGCCGCCCTTGGCCAGCGCCTCGAAGAAGGTTGCTGTGACACCGGGGTGCGACTTCATCCCGGCGCCGACGAGCGACACCTTGCCGATGTGTTCGTCGCTGAGCAGCTGGTCGAAGCCGACGCTGCCCTGCAGTTTGGCCAGCGCCGTCATCGCCGTCGCGAGGTCGCTCTTGGGCAGGGTGAAGGAGATGTCGGTGCGGTCGGCCGCCCCCGACACGTTCTGCACGATCATGTCGATGTTGACCTCGGCGTCGGCTACGGCGCGGAAGATCGCGGCCGCCTCACCGGGCTTGTCGGGCACTCCCACAACGGTCACTCGGGCCTCGGAAAGGTCATGCGCGACCCCGCTAATGATGGCCTGCTCCACGTGGGCTTCTCCTGTAATCAACGTGCCGGGGTGCTGCGAGAACGACGACCGCACCACAAGCGGCACGGAGTAGCGGCGGGCGTATTCCACACAGCGCAGATGCAGGATCTTGGCGCCGGAGGCGGCCAGCTCCAGCATTTCTTCGTACGACAGGGTCGCGAGGTGCTTGGCGTTTTTCACCAGCCGCGGGTCTGCGCTGTAGACGCCGTCGACGTCGCTGTAGATTTCGCACACCTCGGCGCCAAGCGCTGCTGCCAAAGCGACTGCCGTGGTGTCCGAGCCGCCGCGGCCCAGGGTGGTGATGTCCTTGGTGTCCTGGCTGACGCCCTGAAACCCCGCGACGATCGCGACGTGGCCCTTGCCGATGGCCTCGGTGATGCGCCCGGGTGTCACGTCGATGATGCGTGCGCGGCCGTGCGAGGAATCGGTGATGACGCCGGCCTGCGAACCGGTGAAAGACCGCGCGGACATGCCCAGCGACTGGATCGCCATAGCCAGCAGGGCCATCGAGATCCGCTCGCCGGCGGTGAGCAGCATGTCGAGCTCGCGTCCTGGTGGCAGCGGCGAGACCTGCTGCGCGAGGTCGAGCAGCTCGTCCGTGGTGTCACCCATCGCGGACACGACGACGCAGACGTCGCGACCAAGAAGGACGGGCACGACGTCTGCGTCGTCGTGTCCGCGATG
>JBKJLP010000136.1:0-2603 GCA_046596735.1 Mycobacteriales bacterium
GCGCATGCCCTCGTGTCCCATGGAGATGCCGTCCGAGACCGAGATCGTGCCGAAGATCATCGGAAAGCCCCCGGCTTCGCGGACGCCGGCCTTGGCGGCCTCGGCCAGCCGGGCCAGCGACAGGTTGCAGGGGGTGATCTCGTTCCAGGAGGAGGCAATGCCGATCTGCGGCTTGTCGATGTCGTCGTCGGTGAGACCGACGGCCCGGAGCATGGCGCGGGCCGGCGCACGCCGATCCCCCTCGGTGACGTCGGTGGACCGTGGCTTGTCGGTGCTCATGCCCACAAATCTAGGCGGGTCGTCTCTACAGTGACCCGATGCCGACCTCGTTCGACTACCCCAGCACCGATGGCACGTCGATCCGCGGCTGGCGCGGTGACGGCAAGGGAGTGCCGGTCATCCTGAGCAATGGGCTCGGGACGATCCCGCAAGCCTGGCCTGGGCTGATGAGTGCTGACAGCGGCTACGACGTACGTACCTGGTACTACCGCGGCACCTTCGGCTCCGAGCGACCTCGTGATCGCGGCCGGATCCGGGTCGAGGACCACGTCGAGGACATGGTCGCGTTGATGGACCACGAGGGCATCGACAGGGCCCTCGTCGCGGGCTGGTCGATCGGCGTCAACATCGCCTTCGAATTCACCCAGCGCCACCCGGACCGGGTGGCCGGGTTGATGGCGGTCGCCGGGGTTCCCGGCGGGACCTTCGCCACGATGGGCGGGCCGTGGGGAGTGCCACGCCGGCTGCGTCGGCCGCTGTCCATCGGTGCCGCCCGTGCGCTGCGGGCAGTGGGACCCGTGCTGACACCCATCGCGGCGCATCTGCCGGTCAACGACAAGATCGCCTGGCTCGTCGCCCACTCCGGGGTCATGCAGCCGCAGGCCAAGCCTGAGGTCCTCACGCCCATGCTGGCGGAGTTTCTCAAGCAGGATTGGCGCTGGTACATGGGCCTCGCAGTCGCCGCCGCCGAGCACCAGCCGATGGACCTGTCTTTCGTCGATTGCCCCACAACACTCGTCGCGGGAGAGAAGGACGTCCTGACGTCGATGCACGATGTCATGAGCGCCGCAGCTCGGATCCCCAACGCGCAGATCACGGTGTTGCCGGGCAGTCACTTCCTGCCGATGGAATACCCGCAGCTCATCAATACCGCGTTGGCCGAGTTGGCCCGACGCAGCGACCTCACCGCTTGAGCCGGCGGACAGACCGCTGGACGAGCAACAGAACACCCAGGCCGATGCCAACGGCGATCACGACGTTCGGCAGGTCTGTACCCCGTTCTCGCTCACGCGGCTCCGTGCCCAGCCCGGCGACCGGCACCCAACTGATGGTGCCGACGAGCTGAGCTCTCGCGCCGTCAATCTCGACCGGCACGGACCAGCGCCGCAGCGTTCTCGCTTCGCCGGAGGAACGGACGTCGTCCTGTGGCGCGTCCTGCTCATAGCGCAATCGCGCGTCGAGCCAGCTATACGTCGTTCCTCCGAGCACCTTCCAACGGGCGTCGACGGCCGGCGGGCCGGCCAGCTCGCCACGCGCCTGGCGGTCCTCGACGTACGTACGGCTGGCCAGATTGACCTCGACGCCCTGTCCGGCATAGCGGACAAAGGGCTCCCCGTCGCGGCCTCGGACGAGAACAGACTCGGCGGTGGTGACGCGAAGCAGCAGACCGGGCAACCGCCCTTGCAGCACGTCGACAGCGATGCCCGCAAGCGGTGCGGGGCTGTCCACGCTCAGACCGCCGAGCAGCGGCGTGAACCCGACCTGTCCCACAGCGGTGACCGGCGTCGTGCCGTACCGAAACGGGACCTCGAACTGCGCCAGAACGGCGGGGATGCTCTGGTCGACCGGCACGGGGAGGGCGGCCGGGTGCAGCCGGTGGTCATACCAACCCCACGAGTTGCCGCCACTGATCCGCACCCATCGGGGTCCGGACTCGACCGAGGAGTCTCGGACGGACGTCGGAACACCAGCCAACGAGCCGTTGGGGTTGCTGGTCTCGTAGAAGTCGGGGCTGGCCACGTTGGCTTCGACGCCGGCGCTGCTCAGCCGCAAGAACGGCTCGCCGCGGCGGCCGAGCACTTCCAGGGGGACCGCGGTCGGATTGGCGGCGATGAGCTGGCTGGCGATCCCGGCCCGAACCTCGATCACCACATCAGCCGGCAGGCGAGGCGTGACCTGCTCCACGCTCGTCACGATCCGGGGATCGGAGGAGTGCGCTCCCGCCGCGGTCGGCCAAGCGGCACACAGCATCCCGGTCGCGACGAGGACGACCGGGATGCGCGACAACCAACTGGTCAGCGTTCGGCTCGCCGGCGACGCGTGATCAGACCTCGGGTCCACCAGCCGCCTCCGAGCATCGCCATGCCCAGCAAGCCAAGCGGGAGAACATCAGCGTTGCCGGTGATCGATCGGACTGCCGCGACGGCTCTGGTGACGGGAGTTGTCACCGCAGGGGTCGGCGCCGTAGCGGCGGGTGTCTGGGGGGCCGGGGCGACCGGGAGCGCGTCAGCTGCCGGTGCAGGCGGCCGTACGGCGTTCGAGGACGTCTTGGTGCTCCGCTCTGCCCGCACCTGCCGTGCCTGGTTGGCCTTGAGGACACCGGC
>JBKJLP010000180.1:0-3209 GCA_046596735.1 Mycobacteriales bacterium
CGCCGTCGTCGGCGTGGTGAACGGCTTCGTCGTGACGAAGTTCGGCATCGACAGCTTCATCGTCACCCTCGGCACCGCGTCGCTGATCCTCGGCGCCGTCAACTGGTACTCCGGCGGGACGTCGATCATCCAGGGCATCCCGCAGGAGATCATCACCTTCGGTGGTGGCAAGGCGCTGGGCATCCCCAACCTGGTCTACGTGCTGGCGATCGTCGCGGTGGTCGTGTACTACCTGCTCGAGCAAACGCCGTACGGGCGCAACCTGCACGCCATCGGCTCCAACAAGGCCGCCAGCCGCCTGGTCGGCATCCGCGTCGAGCGCGACACCTGCCTGGCCTTCGTCCTGTCGGGCACGTTCGCCGGCCTCGCTGGCGTCATGGTGCTCTCCCAGCAAGGTGCGGGTAATCCGCAGGTCGGCCAGAGCTTCACCCTCACCGCCATCGCCGCGGCCTTCCTCGGGGCCGCGTCGTTCAAGCTCGGCAAGCTCAACGTCCCGGGCTCGCTGGTAGCGATCTTCTTCCTCGCCGTCAACATCACCGGCCTGCAGTTCGCTGGCGTCGAAGGCTGGATCACCGATGTCTTCACCGGCCTATCGCTGGTGCTCGCCGTTGCCTTCGCGGGGATCCTCTCGCGCCCCAAGAAGCACAAGCAAACGCAGAAGCAGGAGCCTTCTCATGTCTGAGCAGCGCAGCTGGTCCCGACCCGTGCACACCCCGCTCAACAATCCGGAAGGCGCCCCCTCCATGAACAGTCCGTGCACCGCGCGGAACCCGCGCTCCGCCCTGACCCGCACCGGCGCCATGGCCGTCGTGTTTGGGCTCGCGTTCCTGCCGACGTTTTCCGCGTTCGCGGCCGACGGCCCGATCACGGTCCAAGCCATCCTCGGCGGCGACGGCAGCGTCTCGTCGGTCTCCGTGTTGCACGGCGACGGCGCGGCCCCGGCTGCGGACAAGCTGCCGGTCACGGTGGGCATCTCGCAGACCGCTGATGGCGCCAGGTCCACGATGAACTACCACGTCGAGAACACGACAGTCACCACAAAGTCGGTCTCCTACCAGGACGCCGCTGGCAAGACGTCGACCGTCGATCAAGAGATCGCGATGCCGCTCGTCGCCCAACTCTCGGTCCGCCTGCCCGCGAGCCGCACCGACGTCTCCGCCGTCGGCGCGCGCGTCACCACCCTGGCCGACGGCAGTAGCGAGCTGGTCTGGTCCCTCGTGCTGTTCTCTCCGATCGGCGCACCGGTGAGTGACGTCAGCTTCTCGTCGCAGGGCACTGGCAACCCGGTCGCTCGGATCGACGTTGCCGCGGTTTCCCCGAACGCCACCCCCGGCCTCGCAGCCACAGCGCAGGCGGCTAACGCCACGGTGAACGGCAACGGCATCCTCAACACGGTCGCCACCGGCGCCAGCGATGGCCTGATCAAGTTGTCCGCCGGCGTCGGTCAACTGCTCGCCGGCCTGGACAAACTCGAGGCTGGCGCCATCTCGCTGCACCAGGGCCTGGGCGCAGCCGGCGACGGGGCCAACCAGCTCGCCGACGGCTCCGCGGCGGCCAAGGCTGGCTCCGGCGAACTTGCTACGGGCCTGGGCAAGCTCGCTGCGGGCGGCGGTCTCGCCGCCGACGGCGCGGCCAAGCTCTCCGCGGGACTAGCGCAGATCAGCGGCGGTCTCGATCAGCTCAGCGCGGCCCAGGGACTCCCGGCCGCACTGGACGGCAGCAAGCGGCTGCAGGCAGGTGTCGACCAGATCCGCGCCGGGCTGGGTGACCCCAAGACGGAGGGAACCATCCTCAACGGCCTTGCCCAGGTCGCTGGTGGTCTGACCCAGGTCAAGGGCGGTCTGGACGGGCTGGCGGCTGGCTTGCCCGCGGCGAAGGGTGGCGTCGATCAAGTGGCTGCAGGCCTCACCGCGGCCACCGCTACCGGCGGCCCGGCAGATCAGTTGACGGCGCTGCTTGGCGTGGTTCGACTAGGTCTCGCCGGCTGTGCGGCAGGTCCGCCCGCGGCAAGTCCGGCCACCCCGTGTGAGGCGCTCAACACCGCCTCCTTCATCGTGACGCACCCCGCCGGAGCACTGGGCGCGACCGACCGCGGTGGCGTGAAGCAGCAGTTGCAGGCAGCGGCTGCTGGACTCGGGCAGGTGAGCACGGGCCTCGGTGCAGCCACGGCAGGTGTCGGGCAGTTGCAGGCTGGTGTGATCGCCCTGCAGGCTGGCGTTACCAAGATCGACGCCGGCACGAAGCAGGTGACGGCCGGCCTGGAAAGCGGGGATCCGGCCAAGCCGGGCATCGCCGAGGGCCTGGACAGTCTGGTGGCGGGCCTCACTGCTGCCGTAGGCGGCGTCGGCCAGTTGGCCACCGGAGCCAAGGCCGCCTCGACCGGCTCCGTCGCCCTGGCTGATGGCACCAAGAAGATCGCCGCTGGCGCCGGTGCCGCCTCCACCGGCGCGCAGGCGCTCGACGTTGGCCTCGGCAAGATCGCCGACGGCCAGCGCAAGGTCGCTGACGGCCTCCCGGCTGCGGTCGCCGGCTCCGGGCAGATTGCCGACGGTCTGGGCAAGGTCGTCGACGGAGAGGGTGCTGTGGCCAAGGGCCTCACCGACGTCCGCACGCAAGCGGTCGAGGTGCTGCAGTCGCAGTTCGCGCAAGGCACCACCCTCGCCCGTCAGAAATTGGCCGGTCTGGACGCCTCCAGCGCCCTGCTCGCCGAGACGCCCGGCGCCGCGCAGACGACCTACGTCCTCACCCAGGACCAGGGCGGCATTGTCGCCAACCTGGCCAGCGCAAACTCCGACAGCAACGCGGGCCGCAACCTGGGCCTGGGCGCTGGCGGTGCACTGCTTCTGCTCGGCGGCGCGACGGCTGGCTTCCTCAGCGGACGTCGCCGCCAGGCCGTGTAGTTCGGCACAGCGCTCTGCGCCCCCGTCTGTTACTGGACGGGGGCGCAGTTGCGTCAGTGCCCTGCGTCATCCCAGGTGCGGCCGATGCCGACACTCACGTCGAGCGGCACGGCGAGTTCGTAAGCCTCACCCATCTCCTTGCGTACGAGGGTCTCAAGCGCCTCGCACTCCCCCGGCGCCACCTCCAGGACGAGTTCGTCATGTACCTGCAAAAGCAGCCGCGAGCGCATTCCTTCGTCACGCAGCCGACGGTGCACGTTGAGCATCGCGACTTTGATGATGTCGGCCGCGCTGCCCTGGATCGGGGCG
>JBKJLP010000424.1:0-4697 GCA_046596735.1 Mycobacteriales bacterium
GGCAGGCGTACGGCTTCGGTGCCGTCACCGACAAGGTGATCGTGCCGAGCCTGCGCGACGGCGAAGCGCGCACCGGCTATCTCGTCATCGCTTTCCTCGCGGTGGTCGCGACCGCAATGCTCAAAGTCGTCGGGATCATTGCCCGGCGTCTCGGTGCCGGGATCATGCAGTACCGCTTGCAGGCGACCTACCGCCGGCGGGTGACGAGGCGCTACCTCGAGTTGCCGCTGGAGTGGCACCAGGAGCACCCGACCGGCGAACTGCTGAGCAACGCGAACAGCGACGTTGAGGCCACCTGGTATCCGATCGCGCCGTTCCCCTTCGCGGTCGGCGTGCTGTTCATGCTCATCACGACGATCGGCCTGCTGTTCGTCACCGACCCCGTGCTGGCTGTCGTGGGTTCGGTCGTTTTTCCGGCCATCGCGACCCTGACCGTCTTCTACTCGCGCCGCATGTCGCCGCTCATGACGCAGGCCCAGCAGTTGCGCGGCGAGGTCAGCACCGTCGCCCACGAGTCCTTCGACGGCGCGCTTGTGGTGAAGACCCTCGGTCGCGAAAGTGACGAGACCGAGCGCTTCCGGGTGAAGACGTACGAGTTGCGCGACACCATGACTGCCGTCGGTCGAGTCCGTGGGTTGTTCGACCCGCTGATGGAGGCGCTGCCGGTCCTCGGTGTTCTTGTTGTGCTTCTCGTCGGCACCAGTCGGGTCGGCAGCGGCAACATTGACAGCGGTCAACTCGTCCGTGTCGCCTACCTGTTCACTCTCCTGGCCTTCCCCGTACGAGCGTTGGGCTGGGTGCTCAACGAACTCCCGCGCAGCGTCGTCGGCTGGGATCGCGTGCAGCGTGTCCTCACCGCTACCGGTGCCCAGGTCTACGGCGACGCCGACCTCACCAGCACGTCCGGGCCGACGGCACTGTCCGTCGAGGCCCTGTCGTTTCGCTACGGCGATGACGAGGCGCTCGGCGACATCGCGCTTGACGTCGCGCCCGGCCGCACCATCGCGCTCGTCGGTCCCACCGGTGCGGGCAAGTCGACCTTGGCCGGGCTTCTCGTCCGCCTCGTCGACCCGTACACCGGTCGCGTCACCTACGACGACCTCGACGTCCGCGAGTTTGCGCCGGGTGCGCTCGCCCAGGTCGCGGCGCTCGTGCCGCAGCAGACCTTCCTGTTCGACGACACGGTGCGGGGCAACATCACGCTCGGCGCTGACCTGTCCGACGAGGACGTCTGGGGTGCCTTGCGCATCGCGCAGGCCGACGGCTTCGTCGCCGCCCTCGCTCACGGTCTCGACACGGTCGTGGGCGAGCGCGGAACGACCCTGTCCGGTGGTCAGCGACAGCGACTGGCCCTCGCCCGAGCCGTCGTCCGGCGGCCCCGGCTGCTGGTTTTGGACGACGCAACCAGCAGTGTCGATCCGAGCGTTGAGCAGCGGATCCTGGCCGGGCTCCGCTCCAGCGGTGCCGCGAGCACCGTGGTCGTCGTCGCCTATCGCCGCGCGACGATCGCGCTCGCCGACGAAGTCATCTTCCTGGCAGAGGGCCGCATCACCGGACGCGGCACCCACGACCAGTTGCTGGCCGGAGACAGCGGCTACCGCGACCTGGTCACCGCCTACGAGCGCGCCGAGGTGGAGCGTGCTGCCGAGCATGCCGGCGATGAGATCGAGGTGACCGCATGAGCATCGCGGCGGACAGCGTCGACGGTCGCACGATCGAGCGGGGTGCCTTCGCGACGCTGCTACACGGGCTCCGGCTGACGCCGGAGTTCCGGGAGGGGCTGGCCGGGACGCTGCTACTGGCGTTCGTCGCCACCGGCGGCCGGGTCGTCGTCCCCCTCGCGGTGCAGCAAACGATCGACAAGGGGCTCAACGCGCCCGGGGGACCTGACCTGGGACTCGTCCGGCTGGCCTGTGTGCTCGCCGCCGGCGCCGTGCTCATCACCGCCGTGGCCAACTTCTTCATGAACGTCCGGCTCTACCGCACCACCGAGAACGGCCTTGCCGCGCTGCGGATCCGGGCCTTTCGGCGGGTGCACGACCTGTCGATGTTGCACCAGGCATCCGAACGACGAGGGTCGCTCGTCAGCCGGGTCACCAGCGACGTGGACACGATGAGCACCTTCATGCAGTTCGGTGGGCTACTGGTGGTGATCTCGACCGCGCAGGTCCTGTTGACCACCACGATCATGCTGTTCTGGTCGTGGCAGCTCACCCTGCTGGTCTACGCGTGCTTCCTGCCGTTGATCTTCGCCGTGAGGTTCTTCCAGCGCCGCCTGCAGTTGGCGTACGGCGCCGTCCGTGAACGCATCGGGCGGATGCTGGGTGCGGTTGCCGAGTCGGTTGTCGGCGCTCCCGTCATCCGGGCCTACGGCGTCCAGGCTCGTACGGCGGAGCGGATAGACGTCGCGGTTGCCGAGACCATGTCCGCCCAGCGGCGCGCGCAGAAGATCGCTGCCTTCACGTTCTCCGCGGGGGAGCTGACTGCCGCGGTCGCCAACGGAGCGGTGATCTGCGTCGGCGTGCTGCTCGGCGTCGGTGGCCACCTCACCACCGGTCAGTTGGTCGGGTTTCTGTTCCTGGTCACCCTCTTCGTCCAGCCGGTGCAGATCGCCACCGAAGTTCTCAACGAGGCGCAGAATGCGGTCGCCGGGATGCGACGGGTGTTGGGCATTCTGGACACCCCCAGCGACGTGGCCGACCCAGGCGATGACGGCCAGGTCCTCCCGGCCGGACCCGTGTCCGTGCGTTTCGCTCACGTTGGATTTGCCTATCCCGGCGGACCAGATGTACTGCATGACGTCGATCTGGAGATCGCTGCCCAGACACGCGTTGCCATCGTCGGGGAGACCGGTTCGGGCAAAACGACCTTCGCCAAACTCCTCACCCGGCTGATGGATCCGACCAGGGGGGACGTCAGACTGTCCGGGGTGCCGCTCGATCAGCTGCGCTTCGCTTCCCTACGCACCCGCGTCGTGATGGTGCCCCAGGACGGGTTCCTGTTCGACAGCACCGTCGCTGACAACGTCCGCTACGGCCGACCCGACGCGACGGACGAGGAGATCGAGCTCGCCTTCACTGAGCTCGGCCTTACCGACTGGGTCCAGCAACTCCCGCGCGGCATCGCCTCGACGGTGGGCGAGCGCGGCGAGCACCTGTCCGTGGGGGAGCGACAGCTCGTCGCGGTTGCTCGCGCCTACATCGCGGACCCCGACCTGCTGGTCCTCGATGAAGCGACCAGCGCGGTGGACCCGGCCACCGAGGTGCGCCTCAACCGCGCCCTCGACTCTTTGACGCGTGGTCGTACGACGATCGCGATCGCGCACCGGCTCTCGACGGCTGAGGCCGCTGACGAGGTCCTCGTCGTCGACAAAGGTGTGGTGGTCGAGCGCGGGCCACACGCGGATTTGGTCGATGCCGGCGGCGTCTACAGCCGACTCCACGCGTCCTGGATGTCGCAGAGCCGATGACCGCCGCTGCCACGACAGAGCGCCGCACCCTCGCCGGCGCTGGGACTCTGGGATCATGAGGGCATGACTTCCGCCGTACGCCCGACTGACCTCGACCCGGCCATCGCGGCCAAGCTGAAGCGCGATCGGGATGGCCTCGTTGTTGCTGTCGCCCAGCAGCACGACACCGGTGAGGTGCTGATGGTGGGCTGGATGGACGACGAGGCGTTGCACCGCACCCTGACCACCGGCCGCTGCACCTACTGGTCCCGAAGCCGTCAGGAGTACTGGGTCAAGGGCGACACGTCCGGCTCACAACAGTGGGTCAAGTCCGTTGCGCTGGACTGCGACGGAGACACGTTGCTTGTGCGCGTCGACCAAGTCGGCAGCGGCGCGTGTCACACCGGGGACCGGACCTGCTTTGACGCCGACGTCCTCACCGCCGTCGTCGGGGCGCCGTGAGGATCGGCTCCACCAGCCCCACCGCGGCGGAGTTCGCCGAGCTGGACCAGGCGATGGTGCCGGTGACGCGTCGCCTGCTGGCCGACGGCGAGACTCCCGTCGGCGTCTACCGCAAACTCGCCGGCAACCGGCCGGGGACGTTCCTGTTGGAGTCGGCGGAGCAGGGTCGTTCCTGGTCGCGCTACTCCTTCGTGGGAGTCCACTGCGCCGCCGTCCTCACCGAGCGCGATGGCGTCACGGCCTGGCTCGGCGATGCTTTGCCGACGACGTCTACTGACCCGCTCGAGGCCCTGCGTCAAGCGGATGCCTTGCTGCGCTCGCCCGTTCAGGCGGACCTGCCGCCGTTCACCGGCGGTTTCGTGGGCTATCTCGGCTACGACTGCGTACGCCGGCTCGAGCGGTTGCCAGACACCACTCCGGATGAGCTCGGCATGCCCGAGCTGGCGATGATGCTCGCCACGGATCTGGCGGTCCTCGACCACCAGGACGGCACCATCTTGTTGATTGCCAACGTTCTGCGTGGCGGGAGCTATGACGACGCGGTCGGTCGGCTCGACGCAATGGCGACGGCCCTTGCGGCACCGTCTCCGCCGTCGGTCGCCACGGTCGATCTCGCCGCTGCTCCGGATGTTCAGCGGCGCACGCAGCCCGACGACTACCGCGCTGCGGTTGAGGTGGTGCGCGAGCACATCCGATCCGGCGATGCGTTCCAGGTTGTGCTGAGCCAGCGGTTCGAACTGAAGACCGACGTCGACGCGCTCGACGCCTACCGCGTGCTGCGCGCGAG
>JBKJLP010000044.1:0-7530 GCA_046596735.1 Mycobacteriales bacterium
GCGAGCTGGTCGTCTTTCGCGAGCAGGCCGACCGCAGACGCTGCCGCCTTCTTGGCCAGATCGAGCTTGGACGCGCCGGCCGAGCCGACCGCCTCACCCATCGACCCGGACACGTCCAGCACCAGCAGGACGCGCGCACGCTTGCGGGTCTGCTCCCACGAGTCCTTGACCGCAGCAAGAACCGAGGGGGACGGCGGGTTGAGCGCGATCTTGGGCTGGTCGGCGATCATCCCGTCAGCGAGGGTGATCCGGGAGCCGGCCTTGCCGTCGAAGTCGCGAAAAGCCGCCTGTGCAAAGAGCTTCTGCGCCTTGCTGCTCTGCACGTAGGACAGGAAGTCGTCGGCCACCGCGCGCTTGGCGTCGTCGACCCAGTCGGCCTTGAGCGTGATGAAGGGGTTGTCGCTGAACAGCGTCCCCTCCTTGGGGTAAATCGAGACCAGCGGCGTGCGCGGCTTGGCGTGCTTGCCCAAGGTCTTGGGGTCACCTGTCGGGTTGCCCTGGTTGTAGTCCCAGACCGATTTCTCCTCGACCGTCACGGCGCTGACGTAGCTCAGGCCCTGGCCGCGGTCGTCGGCCTTCTGCAGGTTGCTCAGGAACGTCAACGTTGTATCGCCGTAGTGCACGACCGCGCTCTCGACTGCCTTGACGTATTCGACGACCGTGGGGTCGGTGAGGTCCTTGAGTGACAGGTCGCTGGAGCGCTGGGTGGCGGCAAAGTAGGTGCCGACAGTGGCGTTGAGGCCGGACGTGGAGAAGTTGGGGTTGGTCTTGCCCAGCTTGAAGGCGCCGTAGGGCTTGCCAAACCTGGCCCACCCCTGCGGGTCCTTAGCCAGCGAGAGGATGTCACCCCAGCCGAGCGGCTTCGCCGGCCAACCGAGGGTCTCTGCCATCGGCTTGGGCATGGCAATAACGAGCGGCGTACGAGCGATGGTCGGCAGTTTGCCGTCGCCCACGAGGTCCGGCGCGTCCTTGGCTGTCGTCTGCTGGCGGAGCAGCGCGGCCCACGACGACGAGGCGGGTGACCATACGTCCGGACGCGGACCGTCGACCTTGTCGTCCCAACCACGACCGAGGGCAGTCGTCGCTCCCCCGCTGGCCTTGGTCGACACGACGACGCGAGCGCAGGTGCCGCCAGCCTCACCGTCGTCCTTGGCGTAATCCTGGGCGATCTCCGAAAGCAGGGCGGCCTTCTCCGACGAGGCGGTGATCGCGAGGCTGACGCAACCCGCTGGGTCGGCCTGAGCCGTGTCCTGGGTGTCTGATCCACCGCCGGACGTGGCGCTGCGGACGGCCAGCACCGCCACCAGTCCGACGATGACCGCCGCGATCAGCGGTACGCGGTTACGACCTGCCACAGCTCCCCCTCATCACTCCGGCTCCATGCTGTCACGCGAGCGCGCGCAGGTGGGCGCGCCCACCACCGGCAGGCCGGCCGTCAGGATTGACGTGGCCAGGTCTGCCTCCGCCTGGGTGCCGGTCCAGAGCAGCTGGGAGACGAGCCAGCGCAACATCAGCCCGCTCGCCGCCGCATCGCTGGTCCGGCCGTGGCGAGCCAGCACCTCGGTCACGGCAGCCCGCGCCGCTGCCGAGGCCGGTCCGTCGCTCGCTGCGGTCAAGCGCGCCTGCGCGGCCGGGTCGTGCTGAGCGAGCCCGGCGACGGCCGGCAGACCGCGGAGCGTCGTCGCGGTCAGGCGCATGGCCGTGAGCAGGTCCGGGGCGGCCAGCGCCGTCGTACGACAGGCCTCGATCCGGGCGAGGATGACAGCCTCGAACAGCTCGGCCTTGGTCCTGAAGTGGTTGTAGAGCGTCGCCTTGGCCACCCGACCTCGCACGGCGACCGCGCTCATCGTGGTGGCATGCGCTCCGCACTCGGCCACGCACGCCTCCGTCGCGGCCAGGATCGCTCCCCTGGTCCGCGCCATGGCGGCGCCTGACCGCGTCAGGCAGCGGCCACGACGTCGTGCAGGGCCCGCACCTGCGCCACCGCGCGGTCAGCGTCGACCTCGTCGACGCGCGGCTCGGCCATCGCGATCGGCGTCGGTTCGAGCTCAGCGAGCGTGTCGCTGACGTCGCGCAGGACGTCCGAGAGCCGGACCCCCAGCGCCCGACAGATGCTGGCCAGCAGCTCGGAGGAAGCTTCCTTCTGACCGCGCTCGACCTCGGACAGGTAGCCGAGGGACACGCGCGCACCCGTCGACACCTCGCGCAGTGTCCGGTGCTGGCGCAGCCGGATCCCGCGGAGCGACTCCCCCAGCAGAGTTCGCAGGACCACCATGTCGCACCTCCCCCTTTCGGTCCCTGCCACGCTACCCGCGTCGTAGGACGTCGGCACGCTCTCTCAACGGCGATCGAGCTCGCGTCGCAACAGGTCCAGGCTGGCGTTGACGGCCCACAGCCGGATCCGCTCTCGATCTCCAGGCAGCCGGGCGGACCGGACCGCGCTGCCATCGGGGCCGGCCACGGCAAGGTGCACGGTGCCGACGGGCTGCCCTTCCTGCTCTTCCGGACCGGCGACGCCCGTGACCCCGATGCCGTAGGTCGCCGATAACCGGTCGCGCGCACCTGCAGCCAGGGCGGCCGCGGTCTCGGCGGACACGGCGCCGGCGGAGGCCAGGAGCGGGCCGAGTACGCCTGCCAACGTCTCCTTGAGATCGGTGGCATAGACCACGAGCGAGCCGCGGAACGTCCCGGACGACCCGGGCATGGCGGTCAGGGCAGCGCCAAGGAGTCCGCCGGTGAGGGACTCAGCGACGGCGACGGTGGCCGAGCGGGCCGCGAGCCCGGCGTGGACGACCTCGTCCAATCCGATGCCGTCGCGGCCCCAAACGTTGTCGCCGAGTGCCGCCGCCACCTCGTCGGCGAGTCGGGTCAGGACGTCGTCGTCCGTACCGGTGAAGCGAACCCGCACGATGCCTCGACCGGCGAGGTAGGCCAGCGCTACGCCGTCGGGAACCTGGACCGTCGCGCGGACGATCTCGGCGACGGCCGACTCCCCCAGGCCGCTGGTGTGCACGCTGCGGGTGACGACCGGCGCTCCGGCGAGGGCGGTGATCTCCGCGAAAACCGGACCGATCACGGCCTGCAACTCGTGCGGCGGACCCGGCAGCGCGAAGAGCAGCTTGCCGCCCACCTCGAGTCGCAACCCCGGCGCTGTGCCGGCGGAGTTTTCCAGTACGACCGCACCGTGCGGCACGTCGGCCTGGCGCAGCACCTCTTCCGGCATCACGATGCCGTACTCCGCGAAGCGTCGGCGTAGGTCTTCCTCGCGAGCCGCGATCCGCTCCAGCGGGGCGTCGGCCACCACCGCGACGGCCTCACGGGTGAGGTCATCGGTGGTCGGCCCGAGCCCACCGGTGACCAGGACGACGTCGGCGTCCTCGAGGCCGCGGCGCAGGGCCTGAGCGAGCAGCGCCACGTCGTCGCCGACCATGAACGACGACACCACCGGCACGCCAGCCGCGGCGAGCCGATTGCCCAGCCAGGCGGCGTTGGTGTTGATGGTGTCGCCCAGCAGCAATTCATCCCCGACGGCCACCACAGCAGCGGTCGGGGTTCTCACTTGGCAGCTCGGCGGGCGCGCTTCATCGCCGCTCGATCACTGGTCTGGCGCAGTGTGAGGGCGCGGGCGACATAGTCGACGCCGGTCACGACGGTCACCGCCACGGCTGCGGTCATGACGGCTGCGCGCCCGGTGGCCGCGATCCCCGACAGCGGCAAGACGTAGAAGCTGATGGCCAACCCCTGCAACATCGTCTTGAGCTTGCCGCCTCGACTGGCCGGGATCACGCCATGGCGAATCACCCAGAACCGCAACGCCGTCACGCCGACCTCACGCACCAGCACGAGCCCGGTGACCCACCACGGCAGCTGGTCGAGTAGCGAGAGCCCGATGAGCGCCGCACCGGTGAGTGCTTTGTCGGCGATGGGGTCGGCCAACTTGCCGAACGAGGTGACGAGGTTGCGGCTGCGAGCCAACTGGCCGTCGACGTAATCGGTGTACGACGCAACGGCGAAGATCACGAACGCCGCCACGCGCCAGCCACGCTGGTGGCCGTCGTCGTACAGCAGGGCGGTGAGGAAAACGGGGACGAGCACCAACCGAAGCACGGTCAGCTGATTGGCGATGTTGAGGTTGGAGACCCGACGCGAGACGGGGGTTGTCGCCGGGTCGCCAGGCCCCTGCGTCGTGCTCACTGCATCAGACCGTCGCCGGGACCGGCAGGTCAACCAGCTGAGCGATGAGGTCGACGCCGTCGCTGCCGACAACCCGCGCGGTGACGAGGTCGCCGATGCGCATCCCGATGCCCTGCACGGAGGTGGTGCCGTCGACGTCAGGCGCTTGGTGGTCGGCGCGGCCCTCGCCGTCCTCGTTCTCCAGCAACACCGTGACGAGCTCGCCGAGACGCTCCTCCGCGCGCTGCGCGGTCAGTTCCTCGACCAACCCGGTGATGCGCGCGACCCGCTCCTGCACAAGGTCAGCGTCGACCTTGTCCGGCAGCGTCTCGGCCTCGGTGCCGTCCTCGTCGGAGTAGCCGAAGACGCCGACAACATCGAGCCGCGCGGCGTTGAGGAATCGCTCGAGCTCGGCGACGTCGTCCTCAGTCTCACCGGGGAAGCCGACGATGACGTTGCTACGGACGCCAGCCTCGGGCGCGGCAGATCGGATCTGCGCGAGCAGGTCCAGGAACCGGTCCGTGTCGCCAAAGCGGCGCATCCGGCGCAGCACCGTCGCGGACGAGTGCTGAAAGGACATGTCGAAATACGGCACGACGCCGGGCGTGGTGGCCAGGACCTCGACCAGGGTCGGGCGCATCTCGGCCGGCTGCAGATAGGACAGGCGCACCCGCGGCACCAACTGCGCGAGCTCAGGAAGCAGCGTCTCAAGCAGTCTGATGTCGCCGAGGTCCTTGCCGTATGACGTGGAGTTTTCACTGACCAAGACCAGCTCGCGGACGCCGTGCTCGGCCAGCCAGCGGGCCTCGGCAAGCACGTCGGAGGGCCGTCGCGACACGAAGGCGCCGCGGAAGGACGGGATGGCGCAGAAGCTGCAGCGCCGGTCACAGCCCGAAGCCAACTTCAGCGGTGCGACCGGACCGTTCTCCAGCCGCCGGCGCACAACGGTCGGTCCACCCGCGTGACCAGGGATGCCAATATCGATGGCGCCGGGCTCGACCGCCGCGGCCCGCTCCACCGGCGAGATCGGCAACAACCTGCGGCGGTCTCCCGGGGTGTGGCTTTCGATAGCCACCCCGTCCAACACCGACTGCAGGTGCGTGGACAGATCGTTGTACGAATCGAATCCCAGCACCGCGTCGGCCTCGGGCAGTTGGGCGGCCAAGTCCTTGCCGTAGCGCTCGGCCAAGCAACCCACCGCGACGACCTTGGTGCCGGTGTCGCTGGCGGCCAGCAGCGTGTCGATCGAGTCCTTCTTGGCCTGCTCGACGAAGCCGCACGTGTTGACCACCGTGACGTCGGCGGCACCGTCCTTGTCGACGAGGTCCCAGCCGGCGGCGTCGAGCCGGCCGGCGAGCTCCTCGGAGTCGACCTCGTTGCGGGCGCAGCCGAGCGTGACGATCTGCACGCTCCGCCTGGTGGTCATCGAAGCAAGTCTAGGCGTGCAGGGCGTGCGCTCTCAGCCGCGCAGGGTGAGGAGTACGGCTTCGAGCTCCTCAGGACGGAGCAGCACGTCGCGGGCCTTGGATCCCTCGGACGGTCCGACGATGCCGCGGCTCTCCATCAGGTCCATCAGGCGACCGGCCTTGGCGAAGCCGACCCGCAACTTGCGCTGCAGCATCGACGTCGAGCCGAACTGCGTCGTCACCACCAACTCGACGGCCTGACACAGCACATCGAGGTCGTCGCCAATCTCCTCGTCGACCTGGCGCTCGGCCTGCGCCGGCACGATGACGTCGTCGCGGAACGCCGGCTGGCGCTGGCCCTTGCAGTGCGCCACGACCGCAGCGACTTCAGCATCGGTGACCAGCGCGCCCTGGATGCGCATCGGCTTGCTCGCGCCCATCGGGAGGAACAGCGAGTCGCCCTTGCCGATCAGCTTCTCGGCGCCGGGCTGGTCGAGGATGACCTTGCTGTCCGTGCCAGACGATGTCGCGAAGGCCAAGCGGCTGGGGACGTTGGCCTTGATCAGACCAGTAACGACGTCGACGCTCGGCCGCTGGGTCGCGAGCACGAGGTGGATCCCGGCCGCGCGAGCCAGTTGAGTGATCCGCACGATCGCGTCCTCGACGTCGCGCGGCGCGACCATCATGAGGTCGGCGAGCTCGTCGATGATCACCATGAGGTAGGGGTAGGGCTGGTAGACCCGCTCGCTGTTCTCGGGGGCCTTGAGCGCTCCGGACCGCACGGCCTTATTGAAGTCGTCGACGTGGCGGAAGCCGCTGGCGGCGAGGTCGTCGTAGCGCAGGTCCATCTCGCGCACAACCCACTGCAGCGCCTCAGCGGCCTTCTTCGGGTTGGTAATGATCGGCGTAATCAGGTGCGGCACGCCCTCAAACGCCGTGAGCTCCACCCGCTTGGGATCGACCAGGATCAGCCGGACCTCGTCCGGGGTCGCGCGGGTCAGGATGCTGACGAGCAGGGCGTTGATGCAGGTCGACTTGCCGGCACCCGTCGCGCCGGCGATGAGGATATGCGGCGTCTTGGCGATGTTGGCGCAGACAAAGCCGCCCTCGATGTCCTTGCCCAGCGCTACCAGCATCGGATGGTGGTCGCTGGTCGCAACCTTGCTACGCAGGACATCGCCGACACTCACGTTTTCCCGGTCGGTATTGGGGATCTCGATGCCGATCGCGGACTTGCCGGGGATGACATCGATGATGCGTACGTCCGGGCTCTTGACGGCGTAGGCGATGTTGCGGGCGAGGTTTTTTATCCGCTCGACCTTCGTCGCTGCGCCCAACTCGATCTCGTAGCGGGTGACGGTCGGGCCGCGGCTGAAGCCGGTGACGGCGGCGTCGACCTGGAAGTCCTCCAGGACCTGCGTCAGCGCGCGAATGATCTCGTCGTTGGCGGCGCTGCGGGACGTGGGCGCGCTGCCGGTCGCGAGGAGCGATGGCGGGGGCAGCAGGTAACTGCCCTCAAGGACGAGCTGCTCGGACCGTAGGGGTACGGGGGTGTGCGGCGGCGGCTCGGGTGCGGACGCCTCCGGCTCCGGCCCGGGGCCGGTAACGACCACATCGAGGTCCGGCGGCGCTTCCTGCACAGCAATCCCTTGCCGCCGTCGCGGCCGGGTCCGGTTGAGCGGAGCGAGGGGCTCGAGTTCGGGGGTTTCCTCCGGCGCGGGCTTCTTGCGCAGGAGCAGGGTGTCGCGGAGCTCGCCGAGTCTGGTCGGCACCTGCTGGACAGGGGTCGCGGTGACGACGAGGAGGCCGAAGGCGGTCAGCAGCAACAGGACCGGGACGGCGAGCCAGGGGGTGATGAGTGCGGCGAGCGGGTCGCCGAGCAGCAGCCCGAGGATGCCGCCGGCGTCGGAGCGATCGGCCGGACTGCCCTTGACGACATGCAGGACGCCGA
>JBKJLP010000158.1:0-5233 GCA_046596735.1 Mycobacteriales bacterium
CGACATCCACACCGCCCGCCCCGGCATCGTCATCGGTCGCCGAGGCGCCGAGGCCGACCGCATTCGCGGCGACCTCGAGAAGCTGACCGGCAAGCAGGTCCAGCTCAACATCCTCGAGGTGAAGAACCCCGAGTCCGACGCGCAGCTCGTCGCGCAGGGCGTGGCCGAGCAGCTCTCCAGCCGCGTCAGCTTCCGCCGCGCGATGCGCAAGGCGATGCAGTCGGCGATGAAGAGCCCGGGCGTCAAGGGCATCCGTGTCCAGTGCGCCGGCCGCCTCGGTGGCGCCGAGATGAGCCGTTCGGAGTTCTACCGCGAGGGCCGCGTGCCGCTGCACACCCTCCGCGCGAACATCGACTACGGCATCTACGAGGCGCGTACGACCTTCGGCCGCATCGGCGTCAAGGTCTGGATCTACAAGGGCGACGTCGTCCAGTCCCGCGCGGAGCGCGAGGCGCAGGAGGCCGTGATCCGCCAGCAGCGTCGCGAGCGTCCGGCCAAGCGCGGTCCCCGCTCCGGTTCCACCGGCACCACCGCCGGCGGCACCGAGGCCGGTCGCGCTGCGGAGTCGCCGGAGGAGCTCGAGGCTGCCGCGCTCGCGGCCGCCGTGGAGATCCCCGTGGTCGAGACGCCGGCCCCCGAGGTCGCTGCCGAGATCGCCGTCGAGACCGCTGCTCCCGAGGTCCCCGTGGCCGAGAGTGCTCCCGAGGCTGTTACTGAAGGCGAGGCCTGACCATGTTGATCCCCCGCAGGGTCAAGCACCGCAAGCAGCACCACCCGGACCGCAGCGGTGCGGCCAAGGGCGGCACCGAGCTGACGTTCGGCACGTTCGGCATCCAGGCTCTCGAGTCGGCGTACGTGACCAACCGTCAGATCGAGTCCGCGCGTATCGCGATGACCCGCCACATCAAGCGTGGTGGAAAGGTCTGGATCAACATCTACCCGGACCGTCCGCTCACCAAGAAGCCGGCCGAGACCCGCATGGGCTCCGGCAAGGGCTCGCCCGAGTGGTGGGTGGCCAACGTCAAGCCCGGCCGCATCCTGTTCGAGCTGGCCGGCCCGCCCGAGCCGCTTGCTCGCGAGGCCATGCGCCGCGCGATGCACAAGCTGCCCATGAAGTGCCGCTTCGTCATCCGGGAGGGGAACGAGAATGGCTGACTCCCAAGGCACGAGCAAGTTGACCGAGCTGCGTGACCAGGACGACGAGCAGCTGGTGATCGCCCTGCGCGAGCACAAGGAGGAGCTGTTCAACCTCCGCTTCCAGGTCGCCACCGGCCAGCTGGACAACAACCGTCGCCTTCACGCCGTGAAGAAGGACATCGCTCGCATCTACACCGTGATGCGTGAGCGCGAGCTGGGCATCGTCCGTACCGGGGGTGTCGCATGACCGAGAAGACAACTGTGACCGATACTGCTAGTGACACCCGAAACTTCCGCAAGACCCGCGAGGGCCTGGTCGTCAGCGACAAGATGGACAAGACCGTCGTCGTGGCCGTCGAGGACCGCGTCCAGCACCCGCTGTACAAGAAGACCCTGCGCCGCACGAGCAAGCTCAAGGCGCACGACGAGACCAACGCCTGCGGCATCGGCGACAGGGTCCTGCTCATGGAGACCCGTCCGCTGTCGGCCACCAAGCGCTGGCGCGTCGTCGAGATCCTCGAGAAGGCCAAATAAAGGAATCCGAGCGCAGCGAGCATTCTTTTGTTTGTTGAGCAGTCAGTCCCGCCGCCAGGCGGGTCGTAGCAGTACCGAGGGGTACAGGTCCGCCGCCAGGTGGAAACCGGATCCGAAGGAGAAGAAGTGATCCAGCAGGAGTCGCGACTCAGAGTCGCCGACAACACGGGTGCGAAGGAAGTTCTCTGCATCCGCGTTCTCGGTGGCTCCGGTCGGCGCTACGCCGGCATCGGCGACATCATCGTCTGCACCGTCAAGGACGCCATCCCCGGCGCCGGTGTGAAGAAGGGTGACGTCGTCAAGGCTGTCATCGTCCGCACCGTCAAGGAGCGGCGTCGGCCCGACGGCAGCTACATCCGTTTCGACGAGAACGCCGCTGTCCTCATCAAGGACGGTGGGGATCCCCGAGGAACCCGTATCTTCGGCCCGGTCGGCCGCGAGCTGCGCGACAAGCGCTTCATGAAGATCATCTCGCTGGCACCGGAGGTGCTCTAACCATGGCTGGTCTGTTTGTGAAGAAGGGCGACACCGTCCAGGTCATCGCCGGCAAGGACAAGGGACTCACGGGCAAGGTCATCCAGGCCGACCCCGAGACCTCCCGGATCCTCGTCGAGGGTGCCAACCGCATCAAGAAGCACACCAAGGTCACGCAGTCGGCGCGCGGCTCCCAGCAGGGCGGCATCGTCACGCAGGAAGCACCGGTCCACGTCAGCAACGTGCAGGTCGTGTGCCCCTCGTGCGGCAAGCCCAGCCGGATCGGCCACCGCCGTTCCGAAGCCGACGCCAACGGCAAGACGCACAGCGTGCGCGTGTGCAAGCGCTGCAACGGAGACATCTGATGACATCGACGCAAACCACGCAGAGCCCACGGCTGAAGGTGCGCTACCGGGCCGAGATCGTGCCTGCGCTGACCGAGCAGTTCACGTACGCGAACGCGATGCTCGTGCCGCGCGTGCAGAAGGTCGTCGTGAACATGGGTGTCGGCGAGGCCGCCAAGGACTCCAAGCTCATCGACGGCGCGATCCGCGACCTCACGGCCATCACCGGCCAGAAGCCGCAGCTGCGTCGCGCCACCAAGTCCATCGCGCAGTTCAAGCTCCGCGAGGGCATGCCGATCGGCGCGAAGGTCACCCTGCGCAACGATCGGATGTGGGAGTTCCTGGACCGCCTGGTCACCACCGCGCTCCCGCGCATCCGTGACTTCCGGGGCCTGTCGCCCAAGCAGTTCGACGGCAACGGCAACTACACGTTCGGCCTCACGGAGCAGTCGATGTTCCACGAGATCGACGTCGACCGCATCGACCGCACCCGCGGCATGGACATCACGGTGGTCACCACGGCCGCCAACGACGACGAGGGTCGCGCGCTCCTGCGGGCGCTCGGCTTCCCCTTCAAGGAGCTCTAGAGATGGCGAAGAAGGCGCTCGTCGAGAAGGCGAACCGCAAGCCGAAGTTCAAGGTGCGCGGCTACACCCGCTGCAACCGCTGTGGGCGTCCGCGTGCGGTGTATCGCACGTTCGGACTGTGCCGCATCTGCTTCCGCGAGATGGCGCACGCGGGCGAGCTGCCCGGCATCACGAAGTCCTCCTGGTAACACCAGCTTTCCTCCAGCACCACCCACCTCTTCGTCGTAGGCCCTCACCCGAGGGAACCCCGGCGGGAAAGGCCTCAGGCCTCAGATGACCATGACAGACCCGATCGCGGACATGCTCACCCGCGTGCGCAACGCCAACTCGGCGTACCACGACACGGTGGCGATGCCCCACAGCAAGATCAAGACGCACATCGCGGAGATCCTCCAGCAGGAGGGCTACATCGCCGGATGGAAGGTCGAGGACGGTGAGAAGGGCAAGATCCTCACCATCGACCTGAAGTACGGCCCCAACCGGGAGCGCTCCATCGCCGGTGTCCGGCGCGTGTCCAAGCCGGGCCTGCGGGTCTACGCGAAGGCCGGCAGCCTCCCGAAGGTCCTCGGTGGCCTCGGCGTGGCGATCATCTCCACCTCCTCCGGTCTGCTGACCGGTCGGCAGGCTGACAAGAAGGGCGTAGGTGGGGAAGTCCTCGCCTACGTCTACTAAGGAGGCCAGCACATGTCGCGTATTGGCCGCCTCCCCATCCCCGTGCCGGCCGGCGTCGAGATCAACCTCGATGGCCAGCTCGTCACGGTCAAGGGCCCCAAGGGCACGCTGAGCCACACGATCAGCGAGCCGATCAAGATCGAGAAGGACGACAGCGGTGTCCTCACCGTCACCCGTCCCGACGACGAGCGTGCGAGCCGCAGCCTGCACGGGCTGACCCGCACGTTGGTCAACAACATGGTCATCGGCGTGACCGACGGCTACGCCAAGGCGATGGAGATCCGTGGCGTCGGTTACCGCGTCGCGGCCAAGGGCTCGGACCTCGAGTTCGCCCTCGGCTACAGCCACCCGGTGCCGGTCCTGGCGCCCGAGGGCATCACCTTCGAGGTCGCCTCCCCGACCAAGTTCACGGTCCGGGGCATCGACAAGCAGAAGGTGGGCGAGGTCGCCGCCAACATCCGCAAGCTGCGCAAGCCCGACCCGTACAAGGGCAAGGGCGTGCGCTACGAGGGCGAGTTCATCAAGCTCAAGGTCGGGAAGACGGGTAAGTAATGGCTGACATCTCGACACAACGTCGTCTGGGCAAGGCCCGGAGGCACTTCCGCATCCGCAAGAAGGTCAGCGGTACCGCTGCCCGTCCGCGGCTGGTCGTGACGCGTTCTGCGCGGCACATCACCGCACAGGTCGTGGACGACCTCGTCGGCCACACCCTGGTCAGCGCGTCCACCCTGGACGTCACGCTCCGCGGCGCCGAGGGCGACAAGACCGCCCAGGCCAAGGCCGTGGGTCAGCTCGTCGCCGAGCGGGCCAAGGCTGCTGGCATCGACACGGTGGTCTTCGACCGCGGTGGCAACGCCTACGCCGGCCGCATCGCGGCGCTGGCCGACAGCGCCCGTGAGAACGGGCTGACCTTCTGATGACGCTTATCACTGGAAAGAGGAACGTCTGATGCCCGGACAGCAGCGCCGTGGCGGCACCGGTGCCGGTGCAGCCCAAGGCGGTCAGGCCGGTGGCGGTCGCGACGGTGGCCGTGATGGTGGCCAGCAGGGTGGCCGTGGTCGTGGCAACGTCCCGGAGAAGAGCGCGCACCTCGAGCGCGTCGTGGCGATCAACCGCGTCGCCAAGGTCGTGAAGGGTGGCCGTCGCTTCAGCTTCACTGCCCTCGTGGTCGTCGGCGACGGCGACGGTCAGGTCGGCGTCGGCTACGGCAAGGCCAAGGAGGTGCCCGCGGCGATCGCCAAGGGCGTCGAGGAGGCCAAGAAGCACTTCTTCCGCGTACCGCGCATCGGCTCGACCATCCCCCACCCGATTCAGGGTGAGGCCGCTGCCGGCGTCGTGCTGCTCAAGCCGGCCAGCCCGGGTACCGGCGTCATCGCCGGTGGTCCGGTGCGTGCCGTGCTCGAGTGCGCCGGCATCCACGACGTCCTGAGCAAGTCGCTCGGGTCCTCCAACCCGATCAACATCGTCCACGCGACGGTGGCGGCG
>JBKJLP010000334.1:0-4373 GCA_046596735.1 Mycobacteriales bacterium
CGTTGAGGTCAAGGGCCGGTGCGAAGAACGTGTATGGCGAGGCGCTGGCCAGCACCAGGTCAACCGGCTTGCGCTCGTGGACCTCATGCGCGGCGGCCACGAGCTCGTTGCGCCAGCGGCCGAAGACCAGCTCCGGGAACTGGCGCTGGTCACCGCGACGAAGCAGCTTGAGCCACTCCTTGGGGCGCTGGGCGCGCAGCCGGCTGTAGGCGCGGATGTCGGTGTCCAGGTCGTCGCGGTAGAGCGGCAGGCGCACGACCTCGATGCGCTCGTCGACCAGTGCCAGCAGCGACTCGTCCAGGCCGTGCTCACGAAGCCAGGCATCAGCGGTCAGCGTCACGACCGTGACGTCCCAGCCCTTGCGGGCAAAAGCGTTGGCAGTGGCCAACATCCGATAGGCGCAGGACTTGGCGGCGGGCGGGTAGCCCCACGCGAGGTAGAGCAGGTGCGGCATACGTCTCAACCGTCGTTTCGGTGTCGTGGCGTTGCGACCTGCGGTGCGGTCGCGACTGGGGGTGCGTCGCTGAGAAGCAGGGCGTCGAGCTGCGGCCGGACGACGGACCAGTCGTATCGCCGGACCGTCCACTCTGCCATCGCTCGTCGGCGTTCTGCAAAAGCGATGTCGTCCTCGGCGGCGGCCAGCAACATCCGCGCCCCCTCCTGAGCGGTGTCAACGACCCACTCGTCCGGCACCATGGTCCGGGCTCCGCCCCAGCGCGCGACATACGGCCAGTTGCGGACAACAGGGAACGCCCCGCTGGCGACGCCCTGGATCAGCCCCTCGTGGGTGCCTTCGCGCCGACTGCTGCTGACGATGACACCGATGTGCCGCAACGCTTCTGGCACATCGGTGGTGAAACCAGGCCGCTCGACCGCATCGCCCAGGGCGTCGATCCGCGCCATGAGTGCGTCACGGTAGTTCGTCGCCGGACCGGTCAGGTTCTTCTTCGGGAAGCCGTGCCCGACCAGCCGCAACCGCCAGCGGTCATCGTGCTCGCGCAGCGCCTCGAGCAGGTCGAGCGCCCACTGCGGATCCTTGGTGACGTTGTTCCAGCCCACGAGCCCGAGGGTGTATTCCGACCCCTCGTACTTGGGCAGGTCGTATGCACCGAGCAGGTTGCGGTTGGCGATCGTGTGCAGCCGGGGGCCATCGGCGAGCGCAGGGACGCTGGCCTCGACCAGGGCGCGGATGTGGGGGCTGACGAAGATCAGGTCGTCGATGCCGGACCAGTCCGTGTGCATCGGCATCGGGGTGAAGGCCTCGTAGCTGTGGATCCGTGCGACCACCCGCGCGGGCACGTCGCGAAGTAGGGACACCCAAGGCAGCGCCCGGTGGCCCCACTCGACGAATACCGTGTCGGCCCAGTCGAATGCCTCGCGAACCTCGGGGGGCGGAACCACGTCGTCAAGGCCGTGCGACTGGCGAAGGCGCCGTTGCACCAGGTCGACCGGCTGGGCCCGCCATGGCCCGTCGAGCATGCCGTGAAGGTCGAGGGTCCGAACCTCAACGCCCTCGGTCGCCTCGTAGTCCTTGACGATGTCGTCGACGAAGTTCCAGTTCATGAACGTCGTCACCAGCAGCCGGCGCGGCCGTCCGGTGACCGCCGTGCGCGGTGGGCGGGGGAGTCCGCTCGGGCGCACCAGATCGCGGTATGCCGTGCTGGCATGGAACGGGGCGAGGAACGTATCCGGGTCGATCGCCAAGGGTGAGGGCGTGTCCTCGAAGTGCAGGGTCCGGTGGAAGGCGAGGTTGAATGCCTCCTGCAGCCGGGAGCCGGCGGCCGTGTCGTTGCCTGCGGCCAGGGCACGGTCGGCAGCCGCGAGCAGCTCGCCGACCCGATCCCACAGGTCGGGCGGGACTTCGCCGATTCGCAGCTCGAGGGCGCTGCGCTGAACGGTGATCAGCAGCCGCTGGTCCAGGTCGGACATCGCGAGCTCGGCAGCGGCGTAGACCGCGATCGCCTCAACCGGGCGCTCCTTGTGGGCCAGCCGCCGACCCAGGCCGAGCGCCATCCGGGAGATCTCGGCATCGCTGGCCGGCAGGCGGGTGCGCGTCCGCCAGGCCAACAGCAGGGCCCGCCGCCCCCGGGGTGTGCCGATGATCCGGGAGTTGAACAGCTGCTTTGCGGTGGCCCTCGCCTGCGACGGCGAGGTTGGGATGGCCCGAATCCGGCGCTTCGTGGTCACGAGCCTGCGCCGCAGCGAACGGCGAGCGCGTTCGCCCGTGCCTAGAGCGGGCTGAGAGTCTTGATCGGGCTGAACGTCGGACGGCGGGGTGTCGGTCACTTCTGCTGGACCCGCTCTGCCAGAACCCGGACCGCTGTTGGTGCGGCCTCGCCGTGCCCGTATGGCGCGGCAGGCTCGGCGGTCGGGGGCTCGCGGTCGGCAGCCGACATGACGTGTACCAGGTCGGGGTCGAGGACGTTCCAGCCGTCCTCGAGCGTCTCGGTCCACTCGGTCTCGGTGCGAAGGGTCGTGCACGGCGTACGCAGCAGGAACGCTTCCTTCTGCAGGCCGCCGGAGTCGGTGACCACCCCGCGGGCGTGGATGACCGCGTTGACCATCTGCGGATAGGGCAGCGGGTCGATCATGTGCAGTGACCCGGCGGTCAGGTTGATCCCCGCCGACCGGGCCCGGTTGACCAGCCGGGGGTGGGCCATCAGGACGACCGGCGTGGCGAGTGCGGCGAGCGCGTCGACGACCGCACGCAGGCGCGCCGGGTCGTCGGTGTTGTCGGCACGGTGGATGGTCGCCACAAGGTACGGCGCGAGCGGGTCGACCCCGGCCGGCAATACGGGGACCTGGCTCGCGACCATGTCACGCACCCGGAAGCAGACGTCGGTCATGACGTCCCCGACGTTGACCGACCGGTCTGCCAGACCCTCGTTCGCCAGGTGGCCCA
Organism: Mycobacteriales bacterium; assembly: GCA_046596735.1. Classification (GTDB taxonomy): domain Bacteria; phylum Actinomycetota; class Actinomycetes; order Mycobacteriales; family SCTD01; genus RYN-124. Next base: position 2,903 of record JBKJLP010000334.1, read on the forward strand.
TGGCAACCTCCGTGGGTGCCAGGCACAGGTCGGCGGCGTGGTCGGTCAGCACCCGGTTGTGCTCCTCCGGCATCCGGCGGTTGAACGAGCGCAGTCCCGCCTCGAGGTGCGCGAGGGGCAGGTGCAGCTTCACTGCCGAGAGTGCACCGGCGAGCGTGGAGTTGGTGTCACCGTAGACCAGCACCCAGTCGGGCTGGTGCTCGTCGAGGACCGCGTCCATTGCCGAGAGAATCGCGCCGGTCTGGACGCCGTCAGAGCCGGGGCCGACCCCCAGGTGGACGTCGGGCGCGGGGATCTGCAGGTCCGCGAAGAACACGTCGGACATGAGGGCGTCGTAGTGCTGCCCGGTGTGGACGATGATGTGCTCGTGGCCGGCTGCGTCCAGGGCCGCCGCGATGGGGGCGAGCTTGACGAACTGTGGCCGGGCGCCGACGACACTCAGGACCTTCACTCGGGCTGCTCCTCGGGGTGGGTGGATGAGACCACGGGCCAGCCTAATGGAGTATCCGTGCGTGTTAGCCTGCACCGACTCTGCCGGGCGGCATCCGGCGGAGGGGGTGGCACGCCGACTGACGATCCGGTGGAACACAGGAGGTTGCAGATGACAGGCGCGGTCACACACGGTCTGCACGTCCTTTATGTGGCCTGGGGATTTCCGCCGCACCAGGGTCCGGGGGTCCGCAGGTCGCTGGCTACCGTGGCCGAGCTGGTCCGCCAGGGACACCGCGTCACAGTGCTGACCGCCGACCTCGCGACGTTCGACGTGGTGTTCGGGGGCGACCGCTCGCTGCTCGATGAGATCCCCGAGGCCGTACGCGTGGTGCGGGTCGCGATGGCTGCGCAGCCGCGTGATCCCTTGCTCAACCGCTGGCCTGCCGCCCGCATCGAGGACCCGAAGGCCTGGGGGGACAAGGTGGCCAAGGAACAGGTGCGGGCGTTCCCCGAAGCGGTCTACGGCACCTGGCAGCCGCGTGCCGAGGCGGTGGCACACCGGATCCACGAGCTGGATCCCGTCGACCTCGTCATCGCGACCGGTGACCCGTATGTCGACTTCAGTGTCGCCTTGCGCCTACACGTCGACCACGGCGTTCCGTTCGTCCTTGATGACAGGGAGAGCTGGCTGCTCGACCCTGAAACCCCTGCCCCTGAAACCCTTACCCCTCGGCCCCTCGGCGCTCGCATCCTGCCGTGGCTGGAGTTCGCACTGTCGCAGGCGGTGCGCGTCTGGTTCGCCAGCCCGGCCATCGCTGACTGGCACCGCCACCGGTTCCCCCTGTATGCCGACCGGATCCGGGTCGTGCAGACCGGCGCGGACAGCGAACTTGCCCCGGCCCTGCGCGACGTCGTCACGGCGCTGGCCTCATGAAGGCGGCAGCTCCGGCGACCGGTGGCGGCGAGGTCTGGCTCGTTCACCTGTCGTCCAAGCCTCCCGATCCCGACACCGTCGCCCGGGTGGGCTCCGCTGATGTCG
>JBKJLP010000446.1:0-3655 GCA_046596735.1 Mycobacteriales bacterium
TCGTCGCGTACGCCGGCGAAGTTCTCCCGCGAGTCGTAGATCACTGCGCACTCACGGGCTTGCCGGCTCTGGATCCGCGCAGCCGCACGGAACGCGACCGGCAGCAGTCGCGGGTCGTGCACGTGGATGATGTCAGGGGCCAGGCGCACAATCTCAGAACCGTATGTCGTGCGGAAGTCGCGCTGGGCAGCGTGCCACAGGTAGGCGCCCTCGCGGTCGACCTTGCGTAGCCAGGCGTCCACCCTGCGCTCGAGCCGCTGCGCCATGCCGTTGATACGAGGCTCGAACCGGCGTCCGCGCGAGATCGGGGAGCGAACCAGTCGACGGGGCTTCCCACGCAGACGTGACTGGGGGACGAGCAACGTGACGTGAGCGCCGCCGAGGCTGCCCTCACGGCGCTTGCCGTTGCCGGATCGACCAAGGACCGTCGTGTCGTAGCCCAGGCGGTCAAGCGACAGGGCCAGCTTCTTCGCCCGAGAGTCGGTGTCGACGTCAGTCGGCCGGACGATGACGACCTTGGGGCGTCCCGTGGCCGCGGGGTCGGTGCTCGCTTCGGCAGCAAGGGCCTGGCGTCGAATCTTCACAAGATGCCCGTCGGGCTCGGAGATGGTGCGAGGACCCAGAGAGGATACCGCCGCCTTTTGTTATGCATGTGACGCCTTCTGTTCTGCATGTGACGCACGTCGTTCTGCATGTGACGCGCTGCCTGCTTTGCTTCTACACGCTGCGGCGCAGCAGCGGGATCCGCTTGATCACCATGGTCATGACCGTCGCGCCGAGCACGACCGCGGTGCACAGAAAGACCAGTTGCGTCAGGGTTTTGGCGCCGGTGGGCCAGTTGTGGCCGGGCACACGCATCAACATGATCAACACCACCTGGTGGGTGGCGTAGACCCCCAATGTCAAGTCCCCGGCCGCGCGGGCCCAGCGGGCGGCTCGCGGCTGGGCCCACCGGGACTGCGGGTGCATGACCGAGTGTGCGAGGACGAACACGCAGGCGGCTGCCGCACCCAGCACCCATCCCTGGTAGCTCACTGGCATCAGCGTGTTCAGCGTGTTGGCAGCCCCGATGCCGAACACGAAGGGACCGGTGACCTGCCAGGTCAGCTCGAGACACAGGGCAGCGGTCACGGCGGTGAGGGCGAGAACCCGGCCTGACCCGCGGACGATGACGTCGCGCAGGGCGTATCCGAGGATGAAGAACCCGATGTAGGGGACGAACTGGGTGAACAGCGTGGGATCGCCAGCCGGGCTGCTACCTCCCTCGAGCCTGCTGATCACCTGCAGCGTGCTCTGGTTGAGCGCCGCCGTCGCCACCAGCAGTACGCCCACTGCCCCGAGAGCTCGTCGTGAGATGGCGGCGACCATGGGCCAGAGAAGCGGGGTGATGAGGTACAGCCCGAGGATTAGCCAGAAGAAGTACAAGCCCGTGTATGACTCCCCGCGCAGGAAGCGGGCGAGGAGCTTCCGGGGCTGGACAGTGGTCGTCAGAATGGTCGCGGTCAGCGTGATGTAGACGACGTGCCAGACCACCAGAGGTATGCCGATCCGGGACAGCCGCCGACGGTAGAACAGGCCGGCTGAAGGATCCACCGGTGGCCTCAGCAGCAACGCCCCGCTCACCATGACGAACGTCGGGACGGCCCACTTGGTGCTGAACGTGGCCAGCGACGCGACCCACCACGCTGCTGTATGGCGCAGCTCGTGGTTGCCGTAGGTCAGTCCTGCGGTGTGGATCAGGACGACGCCGACGATGGCCACCACTCGCAGGTAGCTCGTATACGCGAGCTGTGCCGCGATCGACTCGGGCGGCGGGGTTGCCCAGGTTGGCGGAGTCGACTCGGGAGCAGACATCGCCCCGGTCAGCGGGGTTGACTCAGTTGGCGGGGTTGACTCGGGAGCGGACATCGCCCCGGTTGGCGTCGAGGTCATCGGGTCAGCGCCAGGGCCGGCAGTTCAGCGCGCAAGGCCGAGGTGCTCCATGGTCGGGCCGATCCCGTTGATCGCGGCGGCGTGGCGGTTGCGTCGGGCGCACTGCCACACCGAGTAGACCGCGCCGGCATCGAGGGCGGTGATGACGTCAGCCTCGTCGACTGCGTGCAGCGCCTCGCGAGAGTGCGACATGGTCATCCACCAGAGCGTAGAGACCCCGAGTGTCTTGCGGGCGGGCCCGTAGGCGGCTTTGCGCCAGAGGTTGCGCACCACCACCGACGCCCACCGTGGGGAGTAGCGGACCGGGCGGTGATCCGGGTCGATACGAACCGGGGCCGCGCGTTGACGCAGCAGTACGACCCGGTTGGCGGCGGCGGCCGGCCCTTCGTAGCCGCGGATCTGCGGACCCACCAGGGTGACCTGCCCGCCGGCCTGACGAATCTGCTCGATCGCGGTCGTGACCAGCGCAAGGGGTGGGGCGGTGTAGGCCAGGACGACGTTGCGGCGGGCAGCATCGGGCGTCGGGACGGGGGGCGGCTGCTGCGTCACTCGGTGCTCCCTTGGTCGTTCGCGGGGTGCTCGTGGTTCGAGAGGTGCCCGGCGTCGTTTGTGAGCTGCCCGGTGTTGTTCGTGAGCTGCTCGGTGATGCGGTCGACCGCCGGCTCGATCTGCGCATAGCGCTCGAACTGCGCCGAGTGCGCCCGGGCCTTCTCCCGGTCCTCGACCGTTGCGTCGACAGCCATGTGCGCCGTGGCGATGAAAGCCCGAGCGAGCTGTTCGGCGTCCATGCCTTCGTTGCGTACCCAGAGCGGGTAGCCCTCGAGGATCTCGGCCGCGGCATGCGCCGGCTCGTGAGCAGACATCACCGGCAGCCCGGTGGAGACGTAGTCGTAGACCTTGCCCGAGGTGACGTATCGGCCGCCGACGAGCGCAAGCACCAGCGCGTCCCAGCTGGCGTAGACCCCGGCGGTGTCGCCCTTGGCCACCGGCCCCTGGTAGCTGACGCCGTCGTTGGCGTACTGCGCGATGACCCTCACGTGGCCGCTGGCGCCGCGGGCAGCACCGGCGCCGATGTGGCCCCGGAACTCCAGTCGCGAGGCGGCGACCAGCGGGTCGCGTTGACGGGCGAGCCTCCAGCCGTCGCACAACGCGCTGGTGATGGCGGGCGTGAAGCTCACCGTGCCGAGATAGCCGAAGGTGAGACCGTCGGCCGGGTCCGGCTGGCGCAGCGGGATCATCGACGTGCCGACGGCAAGGTCGCTGCCGTTGCGCACCACCTGGAGCTTGGCGGCGGCCTGGGGATAGAGCTCGGCGTAGGAGTCGCGGATCGGCTGGTTGACGAACCACGCCTCCTGAGCCCGGTCCATCAGCTTGCGCTCGATCCGCCCCTTGCGGCTGTCGGGCTCGAAGGCCGGTTTGTCGCCGATGATGTCGATCGCCCACGCGTCGCGGTAGTCCAGGACGAAGGGCACGCCGTCCTTCTCGCTGAGGTCAAGGGCGGGTGCGAAGAACGTGTATGGCGAGGCGCTGGCGAGCACCAGGTCAACAGGCTTGCGCTCGTGAACCTCGTGGGCGGCGGCCACGAGCTCGTTGCGCCAGCGACCGAAGACCAGCTCAGGGAACTGGCGCTGGTCACCGCGGCGAAGCAGCTTCAACCACTCCTTGGGGCGCTGTGCTCTTAGGCGGCTGTATGCACGGATGTCGGTGTTCAGGTCGTCGCGAT
>JBKJLP010000308.1:0-3808 GCA_046596735.1 Mycobacteriales bacterium
GTCAGCGCGACGTTGACGGACTGCTCCACGAGGATGATCGTCGCGCTGACCGTGGCGACCCGCGCCTACTTCATGGAAAAGGGTGAGGTGCGCTTCTCCGGGCCGACTGCCGAGTTGCTCGAGCGGGACGACATCTTGCGCTCGGTCTTCCTGCAGGGCGCGTCCGACGGGATGTCGGCCAAGGAGGTCGAGGTGACGAAGGCTCCGGCCTACTTCGACCGTCCCGTCTTGGAGGTCAACCAATTGACGCGTCGGTTCGGTGGCATCACCGCCGTACGCGATGTGTCCTTCACCTTGCACGAGGGTCAGATCCTGGGGCTCATTGGGCCCAATGGTGCCGGCAAGACCACCATCTTCGACCTGATCTCCGGACACCTCCCCAACGACGGCGGGCGCATCGCGCTCAACGGGATCGATGTCACCGAATGGGGCCCGGACCGCCGCGCCGCAATTGGGCTGGGCCGCTCCTTCCAGGACGCCCGCATTTTCCCGTCGCTGACCGTGGCGGAAAACATCGCACTGGGCCTCGAGCGGCATATCGACGTGACCGACCACGTGTCCGCGTTGTTCGCCACGCCGGCGATGCGCGAGTCCGAGGCAGACGTGGCCTACACCGTCGACGACCTGATCGACCTGATGGGGCTGCAGGCCTACCGCGACAAGTTCGTCTCTGAGCTGTCCACCGGGTCGCGGCGCATCGTCGACCTCGCCATGTCGATCGCGCACGACCCGATGGTGCTGCTGCTCGACGAGCCGTCCAGCGGCATCGCCCAGCGTGAGACCGAGGCACTCGGCCCGCTGCTGCGCCGCATCCGCGAGGAGACCGGCTGCGCGATGCTCATCATCGAGCACGACATGCCCCTGATCATGTCGCTGTCAGACGAGATCATTGCGCTCGAACTCGGCGCGGTGGTGTTGCAAGGTCAGGTCGACGAGGTGATGAACGATCCCCAGGTGATTTCGTCGTACCTCGGTGGCGACATCTCCACGATCGAGCGTTCCGGCGGTAAGAAGGCCGCCGATCCTGCGACACTCAACGGGCAAGCTCCAAGGGCGCCGCGCAAGCGCACCGCTGCGAAGCAGGCGAGCTGACATGACGACCCGTCGGGTGTCCGCCCTAGCCCTGGCTACGGGCCTCGCTGCCCTCAGCGGGCCGCTGATGGCCGGGACCGCGCTGGCCGACGCGCCGGTCAAGACCGGCTGGTGGAACGCCGCTTCCGCCAACGGTTCGGTGCTGCCGGCACCGACCACGGGCGCCGACAACCTGCATGTCTCGCAGGGCCCGACCGGATCGGCGTCCTTCGCGGCGGTCGCCTACGACCTCACCGGACAGGACGTCGTCGGCGCGACGCTGCAACTCAAGGTCGCCCCGCAGAGCGCGGTCGGCACCATCGACGTCACGGCCTGCCCCACGGTCGGCGTCGACTGGAAGGCGGGCGGCAATCAGCCGATTACCGCCGCCCCTAAGTACGACTGCGCTGCAGGCCTGCGCGGCATTGTCGCGAGCGACAAGACGACGGTGACGTTCCTGTTGGGGGCCGCGCAGTCCATCGCTGGTGGCTTCAGCCTGGCCATCGTCCCGTCCTCGGACGCGCTCCCGTTCACGGTCGACTTCAGCAAGCCCGACGCGTCGAGCCTGGCTCCCGAGGCCCCCCCTGCGGAGGACCCCGCCCCGCCCGAGACCAGCACGACGGCCCCGCCCCCAGAGCCGAGCGGCAACGGCAGCTCAGGCGGCGCACCGTTCTTCCCGGACACCCTCCCGCAGACCAATGCCTTCATCCCGCCGCCGGCTCCGACGCCGCTGGAGCCGGCCCCCCTGGCGGCCCCCGCCCCGGCGCCGGCGTATACGCCCACCCCGGTCGCGTCTGCACCGCTGCCACCGCTGAGCAACCGGGACCGCTACCAGGCCGGCACTTTGCTGGCCCTGCTGGCCGGGGCGCTGGTCTACGCCTGGCAGCAGCCGAGGCAGGAGCGGCGCCTGATCGGCGGGTTGGCTCGTACGTCCGGGCCGGTTGCACTCGTGCCGGTCGACAGCCGGCCGCGCGGGATCGGCCGGTTTGCCGTCACCCGCACGGCCCCCGCCCGGCCGCTGCTCTGACCCCCCTAGGGTGAACGCGTGATCGACCTGGTGGTGGCGGCCCTTGCGTTCACCCTCGTGGCGGCGCTGGTGACCGGGGCCGTCGTCGCGGTGACGGTCGTCCCGCTCTACGTCGCGCTGCAGTTGGCCGACGCCCGCGGCTTCTCGCCGGTGCGTTGGGTCGTCGTCACCCTTGCCGGGATCGCGATCGGCCTCGGCTGCGCCTACGTCCTGCACGGCCGCGACGGGACCCCACGGCTCTTCGCCCTGCTACCGCTGATCCTTACCTACGTCGGCCCGGCCTCGCTGTTTTTGCTGCAGAGCTCTCAGCGGACGCTCGGCGGCAGCGCCGGCCGCCACGAGTAGCCCCGCCTAGCGGGTGTCGATGACGCGGAAGGCTTCGGCCAGCCGGTCGTCGCCGAGACCGCCGGCGTGGGCGTTCATGCCGAGCCAGCCGCGCAGCATGCCCTCCAAGTCAGCCATGTGGGCAGTCTGGGACTCGTGCGCGCGCAGCGCCTCGAGCTTGCGATCGAAGACGTCGGTCACGTCGACGTAGCGGTTGGCGCCGGCACCGGCGGCCATGACCCACACCTCACCGACCGTCCAGGCCTCCAGGCCCTCAGCAGCCAGCTCAAGGTGCGTGAAGGGGTTACGGGCATCGGGATAAACCGCGCACAAGGCTGCCTCACCCGCCGCGAGGTGGTCCGGGTGTGAGGCGTAGATGCGGTCCCAGTTGCGCTCCGGAGACTGCAGCACGATGCGGTGGGGGCGCACCTGGCGGATCACCCGGCTGATATCACGGCGCAGGTCCAGCGACACCTCGAGGCGCCCGTCCGGGTAGCCCAGGAAGAGGACGTCCTCGACTCCGACGGCCTTGGCAGCGGCGCGCTGCTCGCCTTGGCGGATCCCGCCGATCTGGTCGCGTGGGACGGCCGGGTCGAAGCCACCGGCATCGCCGTCGGTGATGATGCAGTAGGTCACGTGGAGACCGGCCTCGGTAAACGTCGCGATGGTGCCGCCTGCGCCGAAGTCCACGTCGTCCGGGTGAGCCACGACGACCAGGACTCGCTCCACCACGTACTCATCAGCCATGCCGGTCAGTGTCGCACCGCTCCGTAGACTGGCTCAGGTGACCCTCCCGTACGACGACGCCTTCGATGAGGCCGTGGTGCGGACCGCCCCAGCGCCCTCGATGGACCGACTGCTGGAGGGGCTCAACCCGCAGCAGCACGCAGGCGTGGTGCACCAGGGCAGCCCGCTGCTGATTGTCGCTGGCGCCGGCTCGGGCAAGACCAAGGTGCTGACCACGCGCATCGCGTATCTGCTGGCCGCCCGTCGGGTGCAGCCCGGCGAGGTCCTGGCGATCACCTTCACCAACAAGGCCGCCGGGGAGATGAAGGAGCGGGTCGCTGCGCTGGTCGGCAGCCGGGCCCGCGCCATGTGGGTGTCGACGTTCCACTCGGCGTGCGTGCGGATCTTGCGCGCCGAGGCGAAAAAGCTCGGGTTCACCACCAGCTTCTCGATCTACGACCAGTCCGACGCTCAGCGGTTGATGACGCTGGTCTGCCGCGACCTCGACCTTGACCCCAAGCGCTTTCCGGCTCGCTCGATGAGCAACCAGATCAGCGATTTCAAGAACGAGCTGATCGACTGGGAGGCCGCTCACGACCGCGCCGAGAACGTGCTGGAGAAGCAGGTCGCCGAGGTCTACCAGACCTACCAGGCCCGGCT
>JBKJLP010000105.1:0-2888 GCA_046596735.1 Mycobacteriales bacterium
GTCGGGATTCATGGTGTGGAAGGGGAGTCGTTGTGGAACATCGCCGAGTGGTTTACGGGCCACGGCTCGAACTACGTCGAGATCCGGCGCGCCAACCCGGTCCAGGCGCTCTCGACGCGCCAGGGTGACCTGATCCTCATTCCTGAAACGTTGCTCGCAGCTGCATTCCGCGATGGTGCGCCGGCCTCCCGCCGGCTGGGACGGGCGCGTGGCTCGTCTTCCACCGGATCGCCAGCTTCGAGATTTGAGGGAGAGACGAATGCACCGAAGACGGCAGCGGAGATTCGCGGACCCGAGGACGATCCGATTCAGCGTACGACAGCGGGTGACGATGCTCAGGAGACGGTTATGGAAGCCGTCGCCGTGGGACAGCTGCCGCCGTCACTGACCTTCGACCGTTCTGCTCCTCAGCCGTACGCCGTCTACCGATTGCAGAAGGGCGAAGCGCTCTACTCATCGGTGGCCATTCGTTTCACGGGACGTGTGTACTCCAAGGACGTCGGTGACGTTCTCGCGCGCATCGTGAAGTTCAACGGCATCGACGACGTGGCCCGCCTTCCGATCGGTTATGGAGTCAGGATACCGATGGAACTGTTGCTTCCGGAGTATCTCCCTGCCGACGATCCGACCCGCGTTGCTCGCGAAGAGTCGCAGCGGGAGAGCGCCAGGCTGGCGCGGCGAACGCACGCCCGCAACCTGACCGGCGTTCAGGTCATCCTGGACGCCGGTCACGGTGGCCGTGACGTTGGAACGACGCACGAAGGCGTCCATGAGTCGAGCTATGTTTATGACGTCATGTGCCGACTCAAGCAGTTGATTGAAACGCGCTCCGCTGCGAACGTGTTCGCCACGACTCGGTCCGTCTCCGATGGCTACGCCGTTGAGGACGAAGACGAGTTGGAAGGGCAGGACAACCACGTCGTTCTCACGAATCCCAATTATTCGCTCGACGACCCGGTGGTCGGTGTCAATCTGCGCTGGTATCTCGCCAATTCGCTTTTCAGACGGGCTGCCAAAGCGAAGGTGGCGAAGGAGAAGGTGGTTTTCGTTTCGATCCATGCCGACTCGCTGCACCCTTCTTTGCGGGGGGCCATGGTCTACATTCCCGGGCAGAGGTTCGTCCAGGGCTCGTACGAGAAACGCGACAAGGTCTATCTGGCGCGGTCGGAAGTGCGGGAGTCTCCACTGGTGCGCCATTCGGCCAGGGAGTCGCTTTCAGCGGAGGGGCTCTCGCGTAATCTCGCGGAGTCCGTCGTCGATGCCTTCGACCAATCGGGTCTGAAGGTGCATCCATTTAATCCCATTCGCGACAACGTGGTGCGCGACGAGCGTGAGTGGGTGCCCGCCATCATCCGTTTCAATGTCGTTCCCACTCGCATCCTCATCGAGATCTGCAATCTCGGCAACACCCGCGACCGCGACCTCGTGAAGACCCGCCGCTACCGCCAGCAGGTCGCTGAAGCGATTTACCGCGGCATCGCCACATTCTATGAAGACAGTGACGAGACATCCTGGCCGACAAAAGTGGCGCGGGCAGTCAAATGAGGTGAAAGAGACGTGAGCCGTTTTGCTCTTCTCTCTTCACCCTTCTCTCTTCACGATTCCCACTGGCCCTATAATGCGCGCCGCAATGCCTCGCTCTTTCGAAGGTGATTTGAATGCCGGCGGTCTGCGCTTCGCCGTCGTGGCCAGCCGGTTCAACGATGAAATCGTTTCCGGACTGCTCACCGGTGCGCTCGACTGTCTGTTGCGACATGGAGCTGCCGAGGACGCGGTGAGCGTTTATCGAGTGCCTGGCGCATTCGAGATTCCTACGCTCGCAGCGCGGCTCATCGAGGCTGGCGGCTTCGACGCCATCATCACTCTGGGATGTCTTCTTCGCGGAGACACGCCGCATTTCGATTTCATTTCCGCTCAAGTGACGACGGAGGTTTCGCGCCTGGCTGTGGAGCGGCGCTTTCCTGTCGCTTTCGGTGTGATCACGTGCAATACATTCGAGCAGGCGGTGGCGAGATCTTCCGCGGGAAGCGGAAACAAAGGTTGGGAGGCCGCTCTGGCAGCGATCGAAATGGCGAACTTGTGGCGCGCGCTTCGCAGCGGAGAACGGTAATCATGGGCGCCCGACGGAAGGCACGTGAGCTCGCGCTGCAGATGCTCTTTCAATACGATCTCTCAGGCAACCTCCCCGACGCGATCTGTTCAACATTCGAAGATCTGATCAAGGCCAAGGCGAACACCCGTGAGTTTGCCACCACGATCTTCCGTGGAACGGTCGAGCATCTCCCGAAAATCGACGACATGATCCAGGCTCAGGCCGACAACTGGCGCATCTCCCGGATGGCTGTCGTCGATCGGAATATCATCCGGATGTCCATCTACGAGTTTCTTCACGAAAACGACACTCCGAAGCTCGTCATCATCGACGAGGCCATCGAGATCGCCAAGAAATTCGGGAACGAGAAGTCACCGCAGTTCATCAATGGCATCTTGGATGGCATTCTCAAGCGCTACAATCTCGCCTCGTGAGCCTGCTCGGCCGTCTCGAGGATCTCTCCCTTACCGACATCGTCCAGATCGTCTTTCTGAGCCGGCGGACGGGCGTGCTCGAAATCGTCGACGATCGCGGCAGGCATACGGTGCTGTTTCGCCACGGTCTTGTCGTAAACGGGTCATCGCCGCAGTATCCCGATCTCGTCGCCTTCCTGGAGGCAAATCAGCTCATCCCTGCTGCAATGTCTCCGACTCTGCGGCAGATGGAAGAGAGGGGCATTCCCATCGGTACCGCAGCGCTGGAGCTGAACCTGATCTCCAAAAGCGATCTGGCCGAGGCCATTCGTAGCCGCATCATCGGAGTGGTCACTCCACTTCTGCAAAGCCGGGAAGGAGAG
>JBKJLP010000329.1:0-2514 GCA_046596735.1 Mycobacteriales bacterium
TGCCCAGCGCCAGCAGCTGAGCATGGGCCTGGTCGTCGTCCCGATCCGAGGCAACGTCGACACCCGCCTGCGCAAGGTCGCCGAGGGTGAGGTCGACGCGGTCGTGCTGGCGCGCGCCGGACTGGCCCGCCTCGACCGGTTGGCCGAGATCACCGAAACGATCGACCCGCTACAGATGCTGCCAGCGCCGGCGCAGGGCGCCCTTGCCCTTGAGTGCCGCGCGGACGACGACGAGGTGCGCGCGTTGCTCGCCGCCCTCGACGACCCGGACAGCCGCGCCGCTGTCGACGCCGAGCGCGCCCTGCTCGCGGCCCTGGAAGCCGGCTGCTCGGCCCCGGTCGGCGCCATGGCCGAGATCGCCGAGGGCGACGACGGCCCCGAGGTTTTCCTGCGCGGTCTCGTCTGCGCCGCGGACGGCTCCGACGCTGTACGCCTCTCCGCCACCGGAGCCGTCAGCGATGCCGCGGGCGTCGGCCGACGCCTCGCTGCTGAGCTGCTCGACCTCGGTGCCGACACCTTCCTGCGCAACCCCTCCACCACTCCCCGGGAGACCGCCCTATGAGCAACCGCATCCGCAAGCCGGCCGGCCAGGTGGCCTTCGTGGGCGCCGGCACCGGCGACCCCGGACTGCTCGTCGTCCGCGCCGTTGAGGTCCTCGCCGAAGCCGACCTCGTCCTGGTGGACGCGCGCTGCGGCGACGCGGTGCTCGCTGCCGTCGACCCCGAGTGCGAAGTGGTCACGACGGCGCCGGGCGAACTGCAGGGGGCCGTTCTGGTGGCCGCAGCCAAGGCCGGGCGACGCGTGGTCCGGCTGCTACCCGGTGACCCTTACGTCACGACCGAGGGCATCCGGGAGGCCGACACCGTCGGCAAGGCCAAGCAGCGCCTCGAGGTCGTACCGGGCCTGCCTGCGGCCGTTGCGGTGCCGGCCTACGCCGGGGTGCCGGTGGGACTGCCGCGTACGGTCGCCCGGTTCGCCGATGTCACCGACTGGCGCGGGATCGCCGGCACACCAGGGACTCTCGTCCTGCTGTGCACCGCCGGCGAGGCAGCCAAGGCCGCGTCGTCCCTCGTCGAGCACGGGCGCAAGCCCGATGCGCTTATGTCCGTCACGGTCGGCGGTACAACGGCTCACCAACAGACCATCGTCACCACGCTGACGACCGCTGACACCGACCTGCGCGGCCTCGAGGGTGACGCCGTCGTGGTCGTCGGCGACGCGGCCAAGAAGGTCGAGCGGCTCGGCTGGTTCGAGAGCCGTTCGCTGTACGGCTGGAAGGTCCTCGTCCCACGCACCCGCGACCAGGCCGGCGTCCTGTCGGCGCAGCTGCGTGGCTTCGGCGCCCTTCCGGTCGAGGTGCCGACGATCGCGGTTGAGCCGCCGCGCACCCCGGCGCCGATGGACCGCGCGGTCAAGGGCATCGGCGACGGCCGCTACATGTGGGTCGCCTTCACCTCGATCAACGCCGTGAAGGCCGTACGCGAGAAGCTCGAGGAGTCGGGCCTGGACGCGCGCATCTTCAGCGGCGTCAAGGTTGCCGCTGTCGGCGACGCGACCGCTGCGGCCCTGGTGGCCTTCGGCATCCGGCCCGACCTGGTGCCGTCCGGCGAGCAGTCCAGCGAAGGCCTGCTGAAGGACTGGGCGCCGTACGACGCGACGTTTGACCCGATGGACCGGGTGTTTTTGCCGCGGGCAGATATCGCGACGGACACCCTCGTCGCCGGGCTGAAGGAGTTGGGGTGGTCGGTTGACGACGTCACCGCCTACCGCACCGTCCGGGCGGCGCCGCCAGCCGCAGAGACCCGCGAAGCGCTCAAGGGCGGCGGGTTCGACGCGGTGCTGTTCACCTCGTCCTCCACCGTGCGCAACCTCGTCGGCATCGCCGGCAAGCCGCACGACACGACCGTGCTCGCGTGCATCGGCCCGCAGACCAAGGCGGCCGCCGAGGAACTCGGGCTGCGGGTCGACGTGCTGTCACCCAAGCCGGATGTCGCCTCGCTGGTCGCGGCGCTGGCGGAGTTTGCCGCGGAGCGCCGGGCCAACGGCGAACTGCCGCCCAGCCGGTCGCGCAAGAAGCGGGCGCCCCGGTCGTGAGCGGCTACCCGGCGGCCCGTCCGCGCCGGCTGCGTCGCACGCCGGCGCTGCGTCGGCTCGTCGCTGACGTACGCCTGGATCCGGCCGACCTGGTGTTGCCGATGTTCGTGAAGGAGGGGCTGACCCAGCCTGCTCCGATCAGCGCGATGCCCGGCGTTGTGCAGCACACCCGCGACTCGCTGCGCAAGGCCGCCGTCGAGGCGGTGCAGGCGGGCGTCGGCGGGCTGATCCTGTTCGGCATCCCGACGGTCAAGGACGCGCGCGGCAGCGGCGCCGACGACCCGGACGGCATCGTCCAGCTCGCCCTGCAGGACCTGCGCTCCGAGCTGGGCGACGCGACCGTGATCATGAGCGACCTGTGCCTGGACGAGTACACCGACCACGGGCACTGCGGGCTGCTGCTCCCCGACGGCGACGTCG
>JBKJLP010000464.1:0-3861 GCA_046596735.1 Mycobacteriales bacterium
CCTTGAGCACGCCGCTCGCATGGGGGCGGTGCACCCCGAGGATCTCAACCTCACCGTGTTGCGCAGTTGGCTGGCGAGGCTGCGCAGCGCCGGGGTTGCGCGCACCACGATGGCGCGGCGAGGATCCTCGGCGCGAGTGTTCACGGCGTGGGCGCACCGGCGTGGGCTGCTCAGTGCCGACCCCGGGGCGTTGTTGGCCTCCCCACGCGGCCATCGCCCGCTGCCCGACGTCCTGGCCCCCGATGAGGCGACCCAGCTGTTGGAGCAGGTCAGTGGTGACGAGCCTGTGGACCTGCGCGATCGGCTCGTGCTCGAGCTGCTCTACGCGACCGGGATCCGCGTCGGTGAGCTGTGCGGCCTTGATGTCGACGACCTCGAGCGCGGCCGGCGGGTCGCCAGAGTGCTGGGCAAGGGCAACCGCGAGCGCACCGTCCCCTACGGCGCACCCGCGGACGTCGCGCTCGAGGCGTGGCTTGTGCGCGGCCGGCCAGCCTGGTCCACGGCGGCGAGCGGGCCGGCGTTGCTGCTCGGCGTCCGCGGCGGTCGGATCGACCCGCGAACCGTGCGCACGGTGGTCCACCGGCGGTTGGCAGACGTGCCCGGCGCGCCGGACCTGGGGCCGCACGGACTGCGGCACAGCGCCGCCACGCACCTACTCGAGGGGGGAGCTGACCTAAGAAGCGTTCAAGAACTTCTCGGTCACGCTACGCTCGCGACGACCCAGATTTACACCCATGTCAGCGTCGAGCGGCTGAGGACGAGTTATGACCGTGCGCACCCCAGGGCCTGAGGGCCCTGGCCGGGTTGCCACGGCGACGGACGACCTGACGGTGAGTGCCTCCGCTCCGTCTGCTCACGCCGCCGGCAAGCCAGCACCGCCCCGTCGCGGTCGCTACGCCGGGGTCAGCGATGAAGAGCGCGCCGAGATCGAGAGCGCGATCGCCGAGCTGTGGCGCCAGTACAAATCCTCCGGCGAGGAGCGGCTGCGCGAGCGGCTGATCCTGCACTACTCGCCGCTGGTCAAATACGTCGCCGGCCGCGTCGGCGTGGGGCTGCCGCCCAACATCGAGCAGGCCGACCTCGTCTCGTACGGCATCTTCGGGTTGATCGACGCCATCGAGAAGTTCGACCTCGAGCGGGCGATCAAGTTCGAGACGTACGCCATTAGTCGCATCAAGGGCGCGATTATCGATGAACTGCGCGCGATCGACTGGATCCCGCGCTCGGTCCGCTACAAGGCGCGCGAGGTCGAGAAGGCCTACGCCGCCCTCGAGGCCAAACTCCACCGCTCGCCGACTGAGGCCGAAGTGGCCGAGGAGCTCGGCATCAAGCTCGAAGACCTGCATACGATCTTCAGCCAGGTCAGCTTCGTTAACGTTGTCGCGCTCGACGAACTGATGAGCGCCGGACAGGAGCGCGGCGACAAGATGTCGCTGGTCGACACCCTCGAGGACACCAAGGCCGAGGATCCGGTCCAGGTGTTCGAGAGCGAAGAGACCAAGTTCCTGCTGGCCAAGGCGATCAACACGCTGCCCGAGCGCGAGAAGATCGTCGTCACCCTCTACTACTACGAGGGGCTCACCCTCGCCGAGATCGGCCAGGTCCTCGGCGTGACCGAGAGCCGGATCTGCCAGATGCACACCAAGGCCGTGCTGCAGCTGCGCGGCAAGCTCGCCGACCAGCGCGACTGACCCCGTTGCGAGCGTTACTGCTCGACCTGGACGGGACCCTGCTCGACCACCGCGCGGCGGCGGACGCGGCTGTCGTGTCGTGGGTGGCAACGCTTCTCGGGCATGTCCCGGCCGGCCTCGTCGCTCGCTGGGCCGAACTCGAGGAGCGCTACGTGACGCGCGCCGAGCGCGGTGAACTCACCTGGCAGGAGCAGCGTCGGCACCGG
Organism: Mycobacteriales bacterium; assembly: GCA_046596735.1. Lineage (GTDB taxonomy): Bacteria > Actinomycetota > Actinomycetes > Mycobacteriales > SCTD01 > RYN-124. Next base: position 1,898 of record JBKJLP010000464.1, read on the forward strand.
TTGACGGAGCTCTTCGTCGAGCTCGGACTGCCCCCCGCTCGCGATCCGGTCCTCGATGTCCACTTCGCCGCCTTCCTGACGCACTACGCACAGGCCTGGACGGCGTACGACGACGTAGACGCCGCCGTCGCTTCCTGGGTCGCAGCCGGGGTCCGGGTGGCGGTGCTCACGAACGGCGTCGAGGAGCAGCAGCGCCGAAAGCTCGAGGTGATCGGTGTTCTGTCGCACGTCGAATTCGTGGTCGGCCTCGACGCGCTCGGGGTGGGTAAGCCCGACCCCAGGGTCTACGCGGAGTCCTGTCGGCGGTTCGGGCTGCCGGCCGAGGAGGTGGTCTACGTGGGCGACGACGTCGCGCGCGATGCCGTCGGTGCCCACCAGGCCGGGTTGGTCGGCGTGTGGCTCAACCGCCTCGGTCTCCCCGTACCGGCAGAGGTTGATCGGGTGGTGCACGGGCTGGACGAGGTGCTCGCGCTCCTCCCCGCCTGACGCGGCCGACATGCGTCACCGAATTGCCCTCAGGCGCGCCGGCGGGCGCGGTGGACGTCCAGGTCGAACACGTCTGCTGTCCTGAGTTGTCTCGGCGGGTCAGCTGAGGCTGCCCGGAGGGGTGGTGCCAGCGCTGGAGCGAGGGGGTCGGGGTCACGGTCACGGGGACGTGCGGCGGCGCGCAGGAGCAGGCCCAAGCCAAGCAGGAGACCGATCACCGCGCCGGTGCCGGCGAGCGACCTCGCGGCGCGCACCGACCAGGCCACGTCCCGCTCGACTCCGACCGGGGTCGGCACCACACGTGCGCTAAACGACGCGACGACGGGGGGCGGGCCGACCGTGATGGCGCCCCGCCGGTCAAGGTCCTGGGGCGCCGGGACCGGCAGGAGGCGCGACGGGCCTTGGTGCACCAGGGACAGCGGGTTGAGGTAGACCTCACCGCGCAGCAGCCCCCAGTGCAGGCACGGGACGAAACACCCGGCGTGCAGCCCGTCGATTCGGCCGATCGGGTCTCCTGCCTCGACCCAGTCCCCGACGCTGACGCCGGCCGCCACCGGCTCGTAGGTCGTGCGCAGGGCACCGTGCACCACGACGACGACGCCTCGACCTGCCAACAGCCCGGCGTAGGACACCCGCCCCGCGGCGGCCGCCCGCACCACGCCGGAGCCGGCGGCCAGGTCGACGCCCCGGTGGCCGCTGCCGTAGCGGGTGGCCGGGGGAGTGAAGGGCCGGAACACGTCGTGTCCGCCATCGACCGGCCAGGACCAGGGTGTCGCGGCCGCAGCCACCGCCGGTCCTCCGCCGGAAAGGGCGAGGCACACCCCCATGACGAGCAAGAGCAGCCCTGCTCTCGACCAGCGCATGAGTGCCCTCCTCCTCGACCGGAGTGGCCAGCGTGCGCGGCGCATCGGGCCTGCGACGGGAGCGGGCCGCAACTGTGGACAACCCGCTACACTCGGGGACAGCAGCCGGGGGGACCTGGCTGACTTCGCGCGCCTGATCCACGGCGCCGCACCCCGGTCCCGCGCAAGCGGGGCGGTGTGGCATCGCAGGCGCCAGGGCGGGACGCCAACCGGCGGACCGTGACAACCGGACAGTACGACGGACCACTCGCCTGCACTTAGTGAGTCGACCGGACGTGCATGCACAGACAGGCACCCCATGGCAGTCGTCACCATGCGCCAGCTCCTCGAGAGCGGCGCGCACTTCGGGCACCAGACCAAGCGCTGGAACCCGAAGATGAAGCGCTTCATCTTCACTGAGCGCAACGGCATCTACATCATCGACCTGACGCAGACCCTGGGTTACATCGACCGGGCGTACGACTTCGTCAAGGAGACCGTCTCGCACGGCGGCACGATCATGTTCGTCGGCACCAAGCGCCAGGCGCAGGAGCCGATCGCCGAGCAGGCCACCCGCGTCGGCATGCCGTACGTCACCGAGCGCTGGCTCGGCGGCATGCTCACCAACTTCCAGAC
>JBKJLP010000102.1:0-7804 GCA_046596735.1 Mycobacteriales bacterium
ATCGGGGCGGTGACCTGGAGCTTCAGCGTGCTGACCTTCTTGCCATCGAGGGTGACCGGGGCCGGCGCCGCGAGGGCGGCCGGAGCGGCGAGCGCGAGGGCTCCGAGTGCGGCGGCGGCGAGAACGAGGCGACTGCGCATGGTGAGGGCTCCAGATCGGGTGGGTGCGGTCCGGCCGGTGCGGCCGGGACGCTGTTGCCGGGAAGAACGAGCCGGGTCACGGGAGGTGACGGGGCACTCTTGCGACCTGGGTCACTCTGCCCGGGTATGCCGGAAAGATCGTTTTTGTCAGCGGGCGCAGTTGACCGGGATCGACCGATCCAGCGTGCTCGGCACGGTCGTGGCCATGTCATCCCGCCCCGGCATCGTGACCCGGCTGGTGACCCGGTCGCCGAGCGAGTGCTGGACATCAGCAATGAGGACGTACGTCGTTCCTCGGCGCAGGAAATCCGCCGGAAAGAACACCCGCTCCGAGGTGCCGGTCGCCTTGCTGGCGCAGGCGTTGACCGGAAGGTTGCCGCGCACCGGGTCGGCCTCAGCGACGTAAAGGTCCACGTCGGTCAGAGGGGAGGTCCAGGTCACGGTGAACGCGATCGCCGAGCGCACACCCTTGGCCGGGAAGTAGACGAACGGCAGGCGCGAGCACCGAGGCTTCTGGCAGTCCAGTGCTCGGTTGCCCGTGGCAACGTCCGGTAGCTGGGTCTGGGACGGGCTGTCCACGGTCAGCGTCAGCGTGGTGACCCGCCGACCATCCAGCACCGGCATCGGCCCGGCGGCAGCCTGAACGGCGCCCGCGGCGAGGCAGAGCGCCGCAGCCACCGCGACGGGGAGCACCAAGCGTCTGCGCATGACCCCTCCGGGCTCGGTGGCACCTACCCGGTCCGCACGACCGGCGCACCGTGAAGAACGAGGCGCCGACCGCAGGGTAACGGGCGGAGCGGGACACACCGGGCCGATCGGGGCGACGAGGCTGTACCGTGGGAGGGCGCGGACAACCCGGAATCACTGCGGGCGTCCGCGCGTTGTGAGTACGTAGTTGTCGTTCATCCACGCGTCCGGGGCCCCACCGATGAGCCCCCGTCAGAACGAGGGGGTCGAGCCATGGGGCGCGGCCGTGCCAAGGCGAAGCAGACCAAGGTCGCTCGCGAGCTCAAGTACAACACCGGGTCACTGGACCCTGATCGGCTCCGCGCCGAGCTGACCGGTGCGCCCGTCAGCGCGCCGGCCACCGTGGAGGACGACGAGTTCGCCGACCCGTACGCCGTCGATGACGACGACGACGAGGACAGCGCCGCCAGCTGATCGCTCCCGTGCCTGGCTCAGGCCGGGTGCGCTCCGGTCAGGGTGACCGTGCCGTCGCCCGCCCCGACGGTGCCGGCGACCCACGCCGGTACGTGCCGGGCGGTGAGGACCGCCAGCGCGCGGTCGACGTCGTCGGCCGGGACCAGCGCCACCATGCCAACGCCCATGTTGAAGGTGCGCTCCATCTCGGCCTGTTCGACCTTGCCGCGACCCTGGATCAGCGCGAACACCGCCGGTGGCGTCCACGTGCCGCGGTCGACGGTGACCCCGAGGTGTTGCGGGAGGACGCGCGCCAGGTTGGCCGCGAAGCCGCCGCCGGTGATGTGCGAGAAGCCGTGCACGTCGGTCTCGGCGATCAGCGAGAGACAGTCCTTGGCGTAGATCCGCGTCGGGATCAGCAGCGCCTCGCCGAGCGGCGCCGCCAGCTCGTCGATGTGGGCCTCCAGCCGCAGCCGCGCCTGCTGGAGCAGCACATGGCGTACGAGCGAAAAACCGTTGCTGTGCAGGCCACTTGAGGCCATCGCGATGACAACGTCGCCGTTCTGCACGGTCTCCGGGCCGAGCACCTTGTCGGCCTCCACCACACCCACCCCGGTGCCGGCGATGTCGTAGTGGTCGGGCTCCATCAGGCCGGGGTGCTCGGCAGTTTCGCCACCGACAAGGGCGCAGCCGGCCTGCAGACAGCCCTCGGCGATGCCGCCGACGATCTCGGCGATCCGCTCCGGGATGACCTGGCCGCAGGCGATGTAATCCTGCAGGAACAGCGGCTCAGCGCCACACACCACGAGGTCGTCGACCACCATGCCGACCAGGTCGATGCCGACCGTGTCGTGCTTGCCCATCGCCTGCGCGATGGCGAGCTTGGTGCCGACGCCGTCGGTACTGCTGGCCAGCAGCGGGTCGGTGTATTTGCTCGTCTCGAGGCGGAACAGCCCCGCGAAGCCGCCGAGCCCGCCGACCACCTCGGAGCGGGTCGCGCGCGCAACCTTGGACTTCATCAGTTCGACCGCGCGGTCCCCGGCCTCGATATCGACGCCCGCTCCGACGTAGGAGCTCACGGTCGACCCAGGGCGTCTTCGGCACCGCCGCCGACGATGAGCGAGTCCGCGTGCTCGGCCTCATGATCGCTCACGGCGGTGCGGGCAAGGCCCTCGAGCACGTGCTTGCCGATCAGGTCCTGCTGCGGGATCTCGATCGGGTAGTCGCCGGTGAAGCAGGCGCGGCACAGGTCATCGGCGCGCTGGTTACTGGCGGCCGTCAGCCCCTCGAGGCTGACGAACGCCAGGCTGTCGGCGCCGATCGAGTTGCGGATCTCCTCGACCCCCATGCCGCTCGCGATGAGCTCAGCCCGGCTGGCGAAGTCGATGCCGTAGAAACACGGCCACATCACCGGCGGGCTGGAGATGCGCACGTGTACCTCGGCCGCACCGGCCTCGCGCAACATCCGGACCAGCGCCCGCTGGGTGTTGCCGCGCACGATCGAATCATCGACAACCACGAGCCGCTTGCCCTTGATGACCTCACGTAGCGGGTTGAGCTTGAGCCGGATGCCCAGCTGGCGAATCGTCTGGCTCGGCTGGATGAAAGTCCTTCCCACGTAGGCGTTTTTCACCAACCCCTGGCCGTACGGGATGCCGCTCTGCTCGGCATAGCCAATCGCCGCCGGGGTGCCGGACTCCGGGACCGGGATCACCAGGTCGGCATCGACCGGCGCCTCGAACGCCAAGGTGCGCCCGACGTGGACGCGGGTGGTCATGACCGAGCGGCCAGCGATCGTCGTGTCGGGGCGGGCGAGGTAGACGTATTCGAACAGGCAGCCCTTGGGCGTCGCCTCGGCGAACCGCTGGCTGCGGACGCCGTGCTCGTCGATCGCGATGAGCTCCCCCGGCTCGATCTCACGCACGAAACTCGCACCGACGATGTCCAGTGCCGCGGTCTCGCTCGCGACGACCCAGCCGCGCTCGGCCTTGCCCAGGACCAGGGGCCGTACGCCGTATTCGTCGCGGGCTGCGTAGAGCGTGTGCTCGTCCATGAAGACCAGCGAGAAGGCACCGCGCAGCAACGGCAGCACGGCCATGGCGGCGATGTCGAGCGGAACGTCGGCCTGAGCGGCGAGCAGGGTCGTGATCAGGTCGGAGTCGGTGGTGGAGCCCATCGAGTCGCGTCCCAACTCGCGCACCCGCTGGGCCAACTCGCTGGTGTTGGTCAGGTTGCCGTTGTGGCCCAAGGCCAGGCTGCCGCCGGTGACCAGGTTGCGAAAGGACGGCTGCGCGTTTTCCCAGGTGCAGCTGCCGGTGGTGCTGTAGCGGCAGTGGCCGATGGCTAGGTGCCCGGTCAGCGAGCCCAGGGTGCGCTCGTCGAAAACCTGGGCGACCAGGCCGAGCTCCTTATAGACAACGACCGCGCTGCCATCGCTCACCGCCATGCCAGCCGCCTCTTGCCCGCGGTGCTGCAGCGCGTAGAGGCCGTAGTAGGTCATCTTGGCGACGTCTTCGCCGGGAGCCCAGACGCCGAAGACGCCGCACTCCTCGCCTACCGGGCGTTCGGGTGCGTAGGGGTCAGACTCGTCCGGGCTAACTGCGGAAGACACCGCGGAGCGCTCCTCGGGCGGGGCGTACGGAGGGAAGCCGACGCCGCAAGTGTAGACGGACGCCGCGCGGTCAGGTCGGCGAACGGCCGTCCCAGTACGGCGCGCGCAACTCGCGCTTGAGGACCTTCATCGCGCCCGACAGCGGCAGCGGCTCGGCCCGGAAGTCCACGGTCTTGGGCAGCTTGTAGCCAGCGATCAGCGGCCGGCAATGCTCGATGAGCTCTGCCTGGGTCACCGTGTGCTCGGGCGTGAGGACGACGACCGCGTGGACTGCCTCCACCCACACCTCGTCGGGGATGCCAATGACCGCGACCTGCGCCACTGCCGGGTGCGACGCCAGGGCCTGTTCGACCTCGGTGGAGTAGACGTTTTCCCCGCCCGTAACGATCATGTCCTTGGTCCGGTCAACGAGGAACAGGAAGCCCTCGTCGTCGAGGTAGCCGGCGTCGCCAGAGTGGTACCACCCGCCGCTCAAGGCGGTCTCCGTCTCGTCCGGCCGCCGCCAGTACTCCCGCATGAACTGCCCACCGCGTACGCAGACCTCGCCGATCTGGCCCACCGGCAGAGGGGTGCCGGTGGGGTCCTGGATGCTCACGACGGTGCCGGCCACCGGTCGCCCAGCGCTGGCGAGTTTGTCCTCCCGCAGGTGGTCCTCGGGCATCAGCACGCAAACCAGCGCTGCGCTCTCGGTCATGCCGTAGCCCTGGTAGAGCTCGATCTGCGGCTGGTCCGCGCGTAGCCGGTCCAGCACCGGGCGGGGCATCGGGCTCGCGCCGTAGGTGAGTCGGCGCAGCGAGGCAAGCCGCTCCGGCGCGTAGGCCGGGTGCGCGAGCGTCATGGCGATCATCGTCGGGACCATCACGGTGTTGCTGACCTGGTGTGCCTCGATGGCCGCAACGACCGCAGGCGGATCGAAAAACGGCACCGTCAGGAGTTGGCCACCGAGGACCGGTGTGGCCAGGATGGCGCCCATCGAGGCCGCGTGAAACATCGGCACCTGAGCGAGGAAGACGTCCTCCTGCTCCTGCCGTACGCCCATCTGAATGTGGTAAAGCGTGAGCATCATCGAGCGCTGGGTGAGCAACACTCCCTTGGGTAGGCCGGTGGTCCCTCCGGTGTACTGCAGCATCGCCGGTGCGTCCTCGTCCGGCTCGTCCAGCAGGACTTCCTCGCCAGCCGCGAGCAGGTCCTCGTACGACGCGTCGTGGGCGACGTCTCCCTCGCCCAGCAGCACCACCTGCTCGATGCCGGCTTCGGCCCGCACCTGCTCGATAACTGGCGCGAAGGTCGCGTCGCAGAAGACGACTTTGGTGCCCGAGTCGGCCAGGACGTGGGTCAGTTCCCGCGGCGCAAAGCGCAGGTTGAGCGGATTGACGACGCCGGCTCCCAGCAGGCCTGCGTGATAGAGCTCCTCGAACCTCGGGCTATTGAGCGACAGGACAGCGAAGCGGTCTTCGGCGTGCACGCCAAGCTGGTGGCGCAGCGCGTGCGCGAGTCTGAGCACCCGCGAGCCGTGCTCGGCGTAGGTCGTGCTCGCGCCGGTGCTCGTATCAGTGAGGAACGGCCTGTTGCCGTGGCGCGTCAGAGCGGGGAGCAGTTGCCGATGCCAGATGAGTTCCTTCATCCAGCGAACCTGCCACGTTTGGGTGCTGGCGGCAGGTCCCTCAACACACAAACTCAGCGCAGCGGGAGCCAGCGCGTCAGGTCAGCGCGGTCGCCGCTCGCCCGCACCCGACCGTCAGCGACGGCATCCGCCCAGCTCACCCGGCCGGTGCACAGCCGCAGGAAGGTCATCGGGTCGGTCTCCATTGTGTTGGGCGGGGTACCGCGGGTGTGCCGCGGCCCCTCGACGCACTGCACCGCGACGTAGGGCGGGACCCGCACCTCCACGCTGCCACCCGGCGCCTGCTCGGCGAGCCGGAGAGCGAGCGCGCGGACAGCGAGCCGCGCGGCCGCAGGATCGGGCGGTAGGTCGCGGTCCAGCCCCTGACTGACGAGGTCGATCAACTGCCCAAGCGCCTGCTCCGGGCCGCCCGACTCCGCGGGCACGAGACCCAGCAGCTGGCGCTGGGCAGTCAGCGCCGCCAGCACGGTGCCGTGCGGAGGCGGTGTGGCCACTAGCCGAACAGCGCGGGGAGGGTTGCCTCGTAGGCCTCGCTCAGCTCGGCGAGGGGCACCGTGAGCACGTCCTGGATGTCGAGCGCATCGCCGTCGGTCACGCCGATCCGGTTACACGGCAGCCCTCGGGCGTCGCACATCTCGGTGAAGCGCAGCTCCTCCGAACGCGGCACGCTGACCAGCACCCGACCAGCGGACTCGCTGAACAGCTGCACGAACGGCGACAGCCCGGCCGGCAGGACGACCCTGGCCCCGATCCCGCGCGCCAGCGAGGACTCCACCAGCGCCTGGGCGAGCCCGCCGTCGGACAGGTCGTGGGCGCTGTCGAGCATCCCGTCACGGGAGCCGGCCACCAGCACCTCGCCGAGCAATTTCTCGCGGGCCAGGTCAACCTGCGGCGGGATGCCGCCGAGGTGGCGGTGCATCGCCCAGGCCCACTCGCTGCCGCCGAGCTCGTCGCGGGTGTCGCCGAGCAGCAGCAGCGCCGACCCTTCCTGCTGGAAGCCCATCGGTGTACGGCGAGTGACGTCGTCGAACAGCCCGAGCACACCGACCACCGGCGTCGGGTTGATCGGGGTGCCAGCGGTGGAGTTGTAGAAACTGACGTTGCCGCCCGTCACCGGAATCTCCAGCACCGCGCAGCCTTCGGAAAGCCCGCGGGTGGCCTCGGCGAACTGCCACATCACCTCGGGGTCCTCGGGGCTGCCGAAGTTGAGGCAGTTGGTGACCGCGATCGGCACCGCGCCGGTCGTGGCGACGTTGCGGTAGGCCTCGGCCAGCGCCAGCTGCGCGCCGGCAAACGGGTCGAGCCGGGTGTAGCGACCGTTGCCGTCGGTCGCGAGCGCGACGCCGAGGCCGGTCTCCTCGGACAGGCGGACGACGCCGGCGTCCTCGGGCCAGGCCAACACGGAGTTGCCCTGCACGATCCGGTCGTACTGCTCCACGACCCAACGGCGGCTGCACAGGTTGGGGCTGGCCACCATCGCGAGCAGCAGCCCGGCAGTCGCCTCGGGGTAGTCCGGGAGCGGGTTGTCGCGCAGCGCGTCCTGGTCAGCCGGACGGGTCATCGGGCGGGAGTAGACCGGACCGTCGTCAGCGAGCGAGCCGGGCTCGACGTCGACCACGGTCTCTCCGTGCCACAGGATCTGCAGCCGGGTGCCCTCGGTGACCTCGCCGATCGCGGTGGCCAGCACGCCCCACTTCGCCGCGATCGCGAGGACGGCGTCGAGCTTGGCCGGCGTGACGATCGCCAGCATCCGCTCCTGCGACTCACTCGCCAGCACCTCGGTCGGGTCCATGCTCGCCTCACGCAGTGGCACCCGGTCCAAGTGCGCGACCATCCCGCTCTTGCCTGCGGCGGACGTCTCGGTCAGGGCGCAGGTCAGCCCGGCGCCGCCGAGGTCCTGGATGCCCTCGACGAGCTGAGCGTCGTACATCTCCAGGCAAGCCTCGATGAGCAGTTTCTCGGTGAACGGGTCGCCGACCTGCACGGCCGGGCGGTTGGCCGGCCCGTCCTCCTCGAACGTCGCGGACGCCAGGACGGAGACCCCGCCGATGCCGTCGCGGCCGGTCTTCGCACCGAGCAGCACCACGATGTTGCCGACGCCCTTGGCCGCGCTCAGCTGGATCCGATCGACCGGCATCACCCCGAGGCACAGCGCGTTGACGAGCGGGTTGCCCTGGTAGCTCGGGTCGAAGACGACCTCGCCGCCGATGTTCGGCAGTCCGAGGCAGTTGCCGTAGCCGCCGATCCCCGCGACGATCCCGGGCAGGACGCGCCGGGTGTCGGGGTGGT
>JBKJLP010000178.1:0-4349 GCA_046596735.1 Mycobacteriales bacterium
GCGCGTGAGAGCCGCAAGAACCAGGTCCTCACCGTCATCAAGGAGATGAAGCTTCGCCCCAAGATCGACCCGCACGACTACGCGACGAAGAAGGGCCATGTGGTCCGTTTCCTCAAGGCAGGCGACAAGGTCAAGATCACGATCATGTTCCGCGGACGTGAGCAGTCCCGGCCCGAGTTGGGCTTCCGGCTGCTGCAGCGTCTGGGAGAGGACGTCGCCGAGCTCGGCTTCGTGGAGTCCTCGCCCAAGCAGGACGGCCGCAACATGATCATGGTTCTGGCGCCGCATAAGAACGCGGCCGATCTCAAAAAGGCAGCGCAGGCCTCCGACAAGGGAGCCGCGCAGGCTGAGGTCGCAGATCCGGCAGCGGCGATCGCGGACGAGGTCGCCATCGCGACCGGGGACGCCTGAACCAGCTAGCCGTAGACGATCCACTGCACTGACCCGTACGACCGACGAAAGAGACGACGGCAGCCATGCCCAAGCAAAAGACGCACAGCGGTACCAAGAAGCGCGTGAAGGTGACCGGCAGCGGCAAGTTGCTCCGGCAGAAGGCCGGGATGCGCCACATGCTCGAGCACAAGCCGAGCAAGGTCACCCGTCGTTTGAGCGGTACGACGGAGTTCGCCCCCGCGGACCGCAAGCGCATCAAGAAGCTGCTCGGTCTCTAAGTCCTCCTTCCCCCCTCGCCCGGGTCATCCGGGCGTCTCCATCCCAAGAAGAGCAGGTGCAGTCATGGCACGCGTGAAGAGGGCGGTCAACGCCCACAAGAAGCGGCGCGAGATCCTCGAGAAGGCAAGCGGCTACCGGGGGCAGCGCAGTCGGCTGTACCGCAAGGCCAAGGAGCAGCTGCTCCACTCGGCGACGTACGAGTTCCGCGACCGCAAGAAGCGCAAGGGCGACTTCCGGCAGCTGTGGATCACCCGCATCAACGCCGCCGCTCGCGAGAACGGCATGACCTACAACCGCCTCATCCAGGGCCTCAAGATCGCGGGTGTCGAGGTGGACCGCAAGGGTCTGGCCGACCTGGCCGTCACCGACGCGCCGGCCTTCGCCGCCCTCGTCGAGGTAGCCCGCGCGGCTGCCCCGGCGCAGACGCCGGCTGCCTAACCCGCTGAACTCGCTCGCTCTGACGTCGACCCGGTCACCCCGGGTCCTCGCCGTACGACGCCTTGACCGGCGCTCGGCCCGGGTGGCCGAGCGCCGGTTCGTCGTCGAGGGACCGCAAGCCGTCCGCGAGGCGCTCGCCGCTGGCGGGCTGCTCGAACTGTTCTACGAGCCCGGCCGCCACGACGATCTCGTCGAGACGGCGATCGCGGCTGGAGTCGAGGTTGTCGAGGTCACCGCCAAGGTCCTGGAGGCCATGGCCGACACCCGCTCCCCGCAGGGCTTGCTGGGAGTTGCGCCGCTGCTGGATGTGCCTCTGTCTACGCTGCCAGCCGCTCGGCTGGTCACCGTGCTGGACCAGGTCAATGACCCCGGCAACGCCGGGACGGTGATCCGCACGTCCGACGCCGCCGGTGCCGACGCCGTCATCCTGACCGAGGGCAGCGTCGACCCGCACAACAGCAAATGCGTACGTGCGACCGCAGGCAGCTTGTGGCACCTCCCGGTCGTCGTCGACGCCCCGTTGGAGCAGGCCGTAGCTCGAGCCCACGAGCTTGGCCTCTCGGTGCTCGCGACCTCAGGGGCTGGTGACACCGGCCTTGATGACCTCGAGCGATCCGGTGAGTTGGCGGCGCCGACGGCCTGGCTGTTCGGCGCGGAGGCCGCCGGACTGTCTGCTGCGTCCTTGGCGTTGGCCGACCGGGTGGTGCGCGTCCCGATCCACGGCCGGGCCGAGTCGCTCAACTTGGCCGCCGCTGCAGCCGTCTGTCTTTATGCCTCGGCCAGGGCTCAGCGTGCCGGGGCTACCTGACCCGTCGGCCAGCCCTAGAGTTGCGCCTGACCAAACCCAGGGGAGGTGCGCATGACGTCAGCGGCTGAAAGTTATGACGACCTTCCCGACGGCGTGCTGATCGCCGATGAGGACGGTCGCGTCGTGGTGCTCAACGAGACAGCCCGGCGGCTCACCGGCTGCTCAGCGCACGACCTCGGCCGCGATTTCCGCGACGTGCTGCCGCTCTACGACGAACAGTCGCGCGCGTGGTGGACCTGCACCGACCCGTACGGGGGCTTCTCCGGTCGCGACCGCCAGCCTGAGCGTCGGCTACAACTGGTCCGCGACGGGGTGCTCGTCCGCGACCTCATGGTCACGGCCTCCTATGTGCGCGATGCCGGTCGCTTGGTCCGGCTGGTGGTCGGGCTGCGTGACACCCGCACGCGGGATCGGGTAGAGCGCAGCCGCGCTGATCTTGTCTCGACGGTCGCCCATGAGTTGCGGTCGCCTTTGACGAGCGTCAAGGGATTCACCGCCACCCTGCTGGCTAAGTGGGATCGGTTCAACGACGACCAGAAGAAGGTCATGCTCGAGACGGTTAACGCCGATGCCGACCGGGTCACCCGGCTGCTGTCGGAGCTGCTCGACGTGAGCCGGATCGATGCTGGCCGCCTCGAGATGCGTAAGCAGGTCGTCGATCTCGAGAAGGCGATCCGCAAGAGCGTCTCCGGTTTCGTCGCTAGCGGCGAGCCGGTTGGTCGCTTCGTGGTGGACGTTGGCGGGGAGCTGCCCGAGATGTGGCTCGACCCCGACAAGGTCGCGCAGGTCATCAACAACCTCGTCGAGAACGCGCTGCGCCACGGCGCCGGCACCGTGACCCTCCGGCTCGCCCCGCACGGGACGGGAGCCGAAGTCTCCGTTAGCGACGAGGGCGACGGCGTTCCCCCGGAGACAGTGGCGCAAGTATTCACGCGGTTCTGGCGTGGCGGCAACCGCCGCGGCGGCACCGGGCTGGGCCTGTACATCGTTAAGGGCCTGGTCGAGGCGCACGGCGGCACGATCGAAGTGGGTCGCTCCCCTAGTGGGGGAGCGGAGTTTCGATTTCTGCTGCCCGCCGGTAAACCGCCCTTCGAGGCGTAGGGGATCCGGCGGGCGCGTTCTGGGAGACTGCCCGACAACGACATCACCCCTGGAGAACCCGCTGTGTCCGACCCTGACCGGTCCCTGCTCGCCCCCGACCGCCTGAGCGCTGCGCGGGACGAGGCACTGGCAGCATTTGACGCGACGTCAACGTTCGCTGACCTGGCGGCGCAGCGCACCGCCCACCTTGGCGACCGCGCGGCGATTCCGCTTGCCCGCCGGGCCCTCGGCTCGCTGCCACAGGACGAGCGGTCCGAGGCCGGCAAGCGGGTCAACGTCGTCCTGCAGGAGGTCCAGGTCGCGTTCGACCGTCGCCGCGAGCAGCTCGAAGCGGATCGCGACGCGCGGGTGCTCGTCGAGGAGACGGTGGACGTGACCGTCGTTCCTGTGCGGTTGCCCGTGGGCGCGCGTCACCCGCTGACCACGATTCAGGAGCGGATCTGCGACGTCTTCGTCGCGATGGGCTGGGAGGTCGCCGAAGGTCCTGAGGTCGAGCATGAGTGGTTCAACTTTGATGCGCTCAACTTCGGCGGGGACCACCCGGCGCGTGAGATGCAGGACACGCTGTTCGTCGAGCCTGAGGGCAGCGGACTGGTGCTGCGCACACACACCTCACCGGTACAGATTCGGTCCCTGCTCAGTCGCGAGCTACCGGTCGCGGTGATCTGTCCTGGGCGGACCTTCCGGGCCGATGCACTGGATGCGACGCACTCACCGGTTTTCAGCCAGGTCGAAGGGCTGTTCGTGGACAAGGGGGTCACGATGGCTCACTTGCGCGGAACCCTGGATCACTTCGCGGCGGCCATGTTCGGCGAGGGCCTTCGTACGCGCCTGCGACCGTCGTACTTCCCCTTCACTGAACCCTCCGCAGAATTGGACTTGCAGTGCTTCGAATGCCGCGGCGCCTCCGCCCTTCCCGGTGGTGATCCCTGTCGCGTGTGTTCGTCCGAGGGCTGGATCGAGTGGGGTGGCTGCGGCATGGTCAACCCGGCGGTCCTCGTCGCCTGCGGCATCGACCCCGAGGTCTACAGCGGCTTTGCGTTCGGCATGGGCATCGAGCGCACCCTGATGTTCCGACACGGCATCACCGACATCCGTGACTTCTACGAGGGAGACCAGCGTTTCACCCTCCCCTTCGGCATGGAGGCCTGACGTGCGCGTTCCCCTCTCCTGGTTGCGCGAGCTCGTACCGGGCTTGCCCACCGACGCTGACCAGGTCGCCGCCGCGATGGTCGCGGCCGGCCTCGAAGTCGAGACGATCCAGCGCTACGGCGGAGACATCTCCGGCGTCGTCGTCGGTCGGGTCCTCGACGTCGAAGAGCTGACCGAG
>JBKJLP010000274.1:0-2526 GCA_046596735.1 Mycobacteriales bacterium
GACCTGCTCGACTTCGGGCTCGCGCTGAGCCGCATCGACGACCTCGCCGCCGCCGCATCGACACCGGTCCGCGCCTGACGTTCGGGCACGGGAGCCGGGTTAGGCTCGCCGCGTGCCCTGGCTTGTGCTGGACCTCGCGCTGGTCCTGATCTCTCTTGTCGTCCTCGGCCTGCTGGGGCTGCGGCTCTGGCGTCAGGTCAAACAACTCAGCCGAGAAATCTCCGCCGCGAGCGCACGCATTGCCCCGCTTACCCAGGGCCTGACCGTCCCACCGCGCCCTGACACCGCGGCTGCGCGCGAGAAACCGACGTCCCGCGTAGGCTGAGCGCGTCGACCACGGAGGTTGTTGTGCCTGAGTTCTTGGGGTCCTGGGAGTTCATCGTCCTGGCCTTGCTTGTCCTTGTCCTGTTTGGCGCCAAGCGCCTGCCGGACTCCGCGCGAGCGCTGGGTCGGTCCATGCGGATCTTCAAGGCCGAGACCAAGGGTCTGCGCAGCGACGACGACGCGGTCGTGCCGCCTGCCAGCATCGAGCCTGTCGCCCCGGCTGAGCCGGTCAGCCCGCCAGTGACCGACCCCGCTGAGCAGCGGCCCCCCGTCCTCTAAGTGGCCACTGCCGCCAAGCGGCGCAGCCGCACACCCGACGGGCGGATGGCGCTCGCGGACCACCTACGCGAGTTGCGAAACCGACTCGGCATCTCCCTGCTCGGGCTGTTTGTCGGCGTGGTGGTCTCCTTCCTCTACTGGGAGCCGATCTACCACTCCCTGAGCCAGCCGTACTGCCAGACACAGCAGGGGCAAAAGGATTGCAACCTGTTCGCGTTCGGGATCTTCGACCAGTTCCTGGTGCGCCTCAAGGTGTCTTTCATCGCTGGCGCCGTCCTGACGGCACCGCTGTGGCTGTATCAATTCGGCGCCTTCATCACACCCGCGCTGCACCGGCGCGAAAAGAAGTACGCCGCGGCTTTTCTCGCCGCCTCGCTCGTGTTGTTCGGCGTCGGCTGCGTCTTCGCCTACCTGACGGTCGCGCGCGGTCTGGACTTCCTGCTCGGCATCGCCGGTGGCGACGTCCTGACGCTGCTGTCGATTCAGTCCTATCTGAGCTTCGTGACGCTGATGCTCTTCGCCTTCGGCATCGCCTTCCTGTTCCCGGTCGTCGTGACGTTCCTCAACCTCACCGGGATCTTCCCGACCGTCAAGATGCGGGCGTGGCGGCGCGGCATGATCTTCGGGATCTGGGCCACGGCAGCGCTGATCACGCCATCGCAGGACCCGTTCACCTTCATGGCCATGGCGATTCCGCTGTGCCTGCTCTACGAGGGCTGCATCCTGATCGGCAGGGCCCGCGACCGCACCCGGCGCAAGGCCATCGCTGCCGAGGGCCTTGCTGACCTGGCCGACGACGAGACCTCCGAGCTCGACCTGACGCCCTCGTACGTCGACAACCGGCCTTCCTCGCTGTGACCCGGTTCGCGGTCGTGGTCAATCCGACCGCCGGCCGTGGTCGCTCGTCGGCGGCAGCCAGGGTGGTGCCCGAACGGTTGCGCGCGGGCGGTGCCCAGGTCGAGGTGCTGGTCGGCACGGACGGTCCGGATGCCCTGCGGCTGTGCCGGAAAGCTGTCACTGACGGCGTGGACGGGCTCGTGGCGGTCGGCGGTGACGGCATGGCCCATCTCGCGCTGCAGGCCTGCGCCGGAACAGCTACCGCGCTGGCGATCGTGCCCACGGGAACCGGCAATGACCTCGCGGTTGCTCTCGGCCTGCCGCGGGGCGACCCGGCTGCCTCGGCCGACCTGATCCTGTCCGCACCGCCGCGCCAGATCGACGCGGTCCGGGCGGGACAGGAGTGGTTTGCCTGCGTCCTCGGCGTCGGCTTCGACGGCGCCGTCAACGACCGGGCCAACCGCATGCGCTGGCCACGCGGACGTCGCCGCTACGACCTGGCGGTGGTCGCTGAGTTGCGGACCTACCGGGCCGGCCGCTTCCGGCTCACGTTGGACGGCGTCGCGCACGACGTCGAGGCCATGCTGGTGGCGCTGGGCAACGCGCCTTCGTACGGGGGTGGCATGCGGGTCTGCCCGGACGCTGACCTCACCGACGGGCTGCTCGACGTGGTCGTCGTCGGGCCGATGTCGCGACTTCGCTTCTTGCGGCTGTTCCCGAGCGTATTCCGCGGGACCCACGTCAGCGATCGAGCGGTGACCGTGCACCGCGCCCGCGAGGTCACCATCGCCAGCGACGAAGCCCACACGCCCTACGCCGATGGCGAGGCGCTCGGGCACCTGCCGCTGACCTGCCGGGTAGATCCCGGTGCGCTGCGGGTGCTCGGGAGTCCCGCCCCGGCGTAGCCTGAGGTCATGGCCGGATCGGCGTACGAACCGGAGCCAGAGACGTCACCGGCGCAGCGCTACGCCGCCTTCCGCGAGCAGCAGGTCGGTCCCGCCCTTGCGGCGTTCGAACTCCGCTACCCGTTCGGTCTGGACGCTTTCCAGCGGATCGCCTGCCGGGCCCTGGAAGACGGTCGCAGTG
>JBKJLP010000302.1:0-2871 GCA_046596735.1 Mycobacteriales bacterium
GGGCCAGCTGTTTTCCGGCGCGAAGCGATGCGCGCCCGTCGAGGCGCCGCCGCGGCCGTCGGCGGTGCGGTAGGTGCCGGCGCTATGCCACGCGAGGCGGACGAAGAACGGGCCGTAGTGACCGTAGTCAGCCGGCCACCAGTCCTGCGAGCTGTGCATCAGCTCAACGAGGTCAGCCTTGACGGCCTCGACGTCGAGGGACGCGACGGCCTTGCGGTAGTCGAAGTCCTCGCCAAGCGGGTCGCTGTCGCGCGACGGCTTGCTCAGCACCGACAGGTTGACCTGGTTAGGCCACCAGTCCTGGTTGGTGTGCGGTCGACCGTCGTCCTTGACCGTGGGGGCCGAAAGAGCCGGGTTCTCGCTATCACTGCCGCTGTTGGTGCCGGGGTCAGTCACGTCGTTCCTCTCTGCGGTGCTTCGGGATGTGCTGGGGCGGTACGGGAAGTGTCGTGGTCGTTCTGGCAGGGCGCGCAGCGGCCCCAGTAGACGACCTCGGCTTCGTCGATCGTGAAGCCAGCGTCGTCGGACGCGGTCAGGCAGGGTGTCTCGCCGGTGGCGCAGTCGACGTCAGCGATCGCGCCGCAGGCACGGCACACCACATGGTGGTGGTTGTCGCCGACACGTGCTTCGTAGCGGGCGACGGAGCCGGGCGGCTGGATGCGGCGGACGAGGCCGGCATCGGTCAGGGCGTGCAAGACGTCGTAGACCGCTTGGTGAGAGACAGCACCTCCGTCGGCGCGCACCGCCTGGATCAGCGCGTCGGTGTCGGCGTGCGGGTGGTCGTGCACCGCGGTCAGCACGGCTGTGCGGGGGCGCGTGACCCGCAGATCAGCCTGGCGGAGCAGTTGCTCAACGTCCAGGGCCAGCGTCATCGCGACAGTCTTACGCCTTTTCTTGAATCAATCAAGTCGCGGCACAAACGGCAGATCCGGGCATCGCCTCGGCTGGGCTGGGGCTCAGTACCTGCAGCACGATCGCGGTGACCGTCGGCGAGCGCGGCAAGTCGCCGTGCGACACCGACAGCCCAGGGCATAACTGCTGCAGGACAACCTGGGTGGCGCCTTTGAGTCGGGCGCTGTCGGGCGGAGTGACAACCTCGTCCTGCTCGGTCCACACGGTCGTCCAGCGCGGTCCGTCGGGCGTCTCGTCACCCTTGTTGAGGGCGTCCAGCAGGTCGCTGCCCGGGCGCAGCTGCTGACAGGCCGGCGGGCACTGACCGATCAGCGCTCCCAGACCGGCCAGCTTGGCGCCGTGCTGCGGTGAGCCGAGGGTGACGATGCGGCGCGCCTGGGTCGCGCCGCCGAGCTCGCGCGCCCAATAGCGGGCGGTCACGCCGCCGGCCGAGTAGCCGACGACGTCGACGCTGGGGGCGCCAGCCGTGATGGCCGCAGTGGCTGCGTCCTTGAGGGCGGCTGCGGCCTCGCGGATGTCGCCGGTGCCGTCGCCGGGGAGCGTGAGGACGGTGGCCGTACGCCCGGCCGCCTGGAGTTGACCGGCGAGGACCTCCAGCGCTGAGGTCGAGCCGCCGTATCCGGGCACCAGCAAGACCGGTCCGGCTTGGTCTTGCGGTGCTGCCGAGAGCAGGAACGGCTGATCACGGGCCCGGACGACCAGCACCATCAGCACGATGATGGCCGCAGCGATCAGCGCCAGTCGCTTGCGGGTCAAAGACGCGAGCACGATCTGGCCGCCCGAGTCAGAACGTGCTGGTGTCGATGACGAAGCGGTAGCGCACGTCGCTACCCACGACCCGGTCCCAAGCCTCGTCGATCTGGTCGCCGCTGATCGTTTCGATTTCTGCGCCGAGCCCGTGCTCGGCGCAGAAGTCCAGCATCTGCTGGGTTTCCGGGATTCCGCCGATGCCCGATCCGGCCCAGCTGCGGCGCATGCCCATGAGCACGCCAACCGGTACCTCGAGCGGCTCGGACGGGGCGCCGACGTTGACCAGCGTGCCGTCGAGCTTGAGCAGCGACAGGAAGCGCCCCATCGGCAACGTCGCCGACACGGTGTTGATGATGAGGTCGAAGGAGCCGCGCAACTTCTTGAGCGTCTCGGGGTCGCTCGTCGCGTAGTAGTGCTGCGCGCCGAACTTCTTGCCGTCGTCTTCCTTACTCAACGTTTGTGAGATCACGCTGACCTCGGCACCCATCGCCGCGGCGATCTTGACGCCCATGTGCCCTAGGCCGCCGAGACCCACGATGGCGACCTTTTTACCCGGGCCGCAGTTCCAGTGGTTCAACGGCGAGAACATCGTGATGCCCGCGCAGAGCAGGGGAGCAGCCTGGTCCAGCGGCAAAGCGTCGGGGATGTGCAGCACGAAGTGCTCGTCGACGACGATCTCCTTGCTGTAGCCGCCGTACGTCGGGGTGCCGTCGACGTCGGTGCTGTTGTAGGTGCCGACGGACTTGCCCAGGCAGTACTGCTCTAGACCCTGCTGGCAGTGCTCGCACTCGCGGCAGGAGTTGACCAGGCAGCCGACGCCAACGCGGTCGCCGACCGTGTGCGTGGTCACCTCAGAGCCGATCTCGGCAACTGTCCCGGCGATCTCGTGGCCGGGAACCAGCGGGTAGGTCGCTGCTCCCCACTCATCGCGGCCGGTGTGGATGTCGCTGTGGCAGATCCCGGCGTACGCGATCTCGATGCGTACGTCCTTGGGCCCCACTTCGCGGCGCTCGATGGTGGTCTTCTCGAAGGGGGCCTTGGCGGCAGGGGCGGCGTAGGCAGTCACAGTCGTCATGCGCGGAGTCTGCATCAGCCTTCGACGGAGGGCGACCCAAGGGTGGGCGACAGAGGGGCCGGCGCGTGCCAGCATCTGCGGGTGATCAACACCCGCGGCCGGTTCCGCTGCCTGCTCGCTCTGGCCCCCGCGAT
>JBKJLP010000330.1:0-2995 GCA_046596735.1 Mycobacteriales bacterium
GCCTGTGACGGTCGACCGACCGGTGCGCCGGATCGACAGCAGCGTTGGTGCCCGCGTCGCGACGCTCTACACCCCCCTGGTCGTGCAAGGTCAGAACGTGGGCACGCTCGCTGTCTCACTGCCGACCGCCCAGGCGTTCGGCTCGGTACGCTCTACCGCGCTGCGCCTCGCCCTGATCGTGCTGGCCGCCATGCTCGGGATCGTGGCGATCGGGGCCGCGTTGTCGCGGTTCATCCTGGCGCAGGTGCGCCCGCTGCTCGATGCCCTTCGTTCGCTCGGGTCCGGCGACCTCGCCGCCCGGGCCCAACGGGTGGGTGACGACGAGCTCGGTCAGCTCGCCGACGGCGTCAACTCCATGGCGTCGCAGCTGCAGGCGAGCTACGAGACGCTGGAGCAGCGGGTCGACGAACGCACGGCCGAGGTGCAGCAGCTGCTGCGCGAGCGCACCCAGTTCTTTGCCGCGATGAGCCACGAGTTCCGTACTCCGGTCGCTGTCGTGCTCAGCCAAGCCCAGATGCTCTCCGACCCGGAGTTTCCCAAGTCGGCGAAGTGGCAGGCGGATGCCGGGCGGATCCTGACGGGATCCGGCGAGCAGCTGCTCTCGCTCGTCAGCGACATCCTGGATCTCGCCAAGGCCGAGGCCGGCAAGCTCGAGGTCGACGTCCACCCGCTCTCCTTGCCGGCGTTGGTCCGGGAGCTCCGTCCGAGCATCGAGGGTTTGGCCCAAGCCGCCGACCTGCGCACCAAGATCTCGGTCCCGGCCCGGCTGCCGCTCGTGCAGGCCGACCGCAACCGGCTGCGCGAGGTGCTGCTCAACCTGGTCGACAACGCGGTGAAGTACACCCCTGGCGGGGGCACCGTCAGCGTGACGGCGAGCGTCGTGGACGACGTCGTCCAGATCGACGTTGGCGACACGGGCGTCGGCATCCCCGCCGAGGAAGCCGAGCGGATCTTCGAGCCGTTCTACCGGGTGCGCAGCAACCGCACGCAGCGTGGGCAGCCGTCCAGCGGCCTGGGCCTGGCGGTGACCAAGCGGCTGGTCGAGGCGCAGGGCGGCACGATCCGGTTCGCCAGCGAGCGCGGCAGGGGGACGACCTTCACGCTGACGCTGCCGGTGGCAGCCGAGCCGGTCGAGCCGACCGCCCGCCACGAGTCCGCGCCGCACCCGGTTACTGCCCGGCGCTGACGTCGCGATCGTCGGCCGGTCTGTGCGCCGCTGTCACTGCGCATCTGGACCGCGTGCTTGCATATCAGCAGCAACAGCTTCACTATGCATGCATGCCCACCTCGATCACGATCCGAGATGTCCCGGACGAGACGCGCGATGAGCTCGCGGCCCGAGCCGCGAGCACCGGCCGATCGCTGCAGGAGTATCTGCGGACCCGCCTGGTCGACCTCGCCCGCCAACCCGACGCAGAAGCGTGGGTCGCCCGGGTCCGCGCTCGGGTGGACGAGACCGGGGCGGTCCTCAACGCGGAGCAGATCATCGCCCACCGGGACGCCGGCCGCCGGTGACAGTCGTTGTCGACGCGTCGCAGGTCGTCGCCGCGCTTGCCGACACCGGCGTGGCCGGAGAATGGGCTCGCACCCAGCTGGCCGCGGGGACGTTGGCGGCCCCGCACCTGATGCCGGTCGAGGTGGCCAACGTGCTTCGTCGGCAGGTCGCAGCGGGCGAGCTCTCCAGCGACAACGCCTCGATGGCCCACACCGACCTGGTTGCCCTGCCCGTGGAACTGTTCCCCTACCAGCCGTTCGCTCGCCGCGTGTGGGAACTACGCGAGAACGTCACGGCGTACGACGCCTGGTACGTCGCTCTCGCCGAGTCGCTCGACGCGCCGCTGCTGACACTCGACCTGCGGTTGGCGAGTGCGCCCGGCCTACGTTGCCGAATCGTCACGCCGCCGGCGGGATAGCAGTCGATCGTCGCCACCTCCACGAGCCGGCCGCGTCTCGGAGCGGTGCGCTTGCGCTTCGAGGACGTCGAGTGCGGGTTCGGCCGCGGCGAGGTCCTCGGGCCAGGTCTCGACGACGCTCTGGGCCCAGTCGGTCCAGCGCTCGACCATGATGTCGAACTCCTCGAGGAACTGGCCGCAGAGCACGAGCCAGGGCAGTCGCTCGGGGAACGCTCCCTCGCCGTTGAGGTACGACCGCGCGATCCCGATGCTTTCCCGGTGCTGCTCGTCGCTCCAGGTGCGCACGCGGTCGAGGGTTGCCAGGACGTCCTGCTTCGACCCGTGCTCCGCGTAGAAGATCTTGACAAGCGCCTCGAACTCGAGCACCGGTCCACCACCGGGCTGCGGTACCCACGCCGCCAAGGCCCGCCGCCCCTTGGCGGTGATCGAGTAGACCGTGCGGGGACGGTTTCCGGTCGCGTCCTTCGTGGCCCGGGCGAGGCCGTGGGCGACGAGCTTCTTCGGTTCCTCGTAGAGCTTGCTCTCGGCTCTGGGCCAGAACTGCCCGAGGGCACGGCGCATCTGTTGCGCGAGTTCGTAGGTCGACCACGGCTTGACCGCGAGGAGGCCGAGGATGGCGTACGAGGTAGTCGTCATCGACGGCGGCGAGGAACTCTTCACCTTGACATCCTCCCTTTGGGGGTATAGCCATACTCTCCATGGGAGGATACGCGAGGGAAGAGGACACTGTGGCTGTGGAAGTCGTCAACACCGAGCAAGCCGCCGCCTGGGACGGCCATGAAGGCGACGTCTGGAGCGAGCAAGCCGACTCCTACGACCGAGCGAGCGGCCGGATCTGGCAGCGCTTCGTCGCGGCGCGACTCATCGGCCGCGCCGATCGCGTGCTCGACGTGGGATGCGGCACGGGAGGGCCAACGCGCCAGGTCGCCCGCCTCGCGCCCGACGGCGAGGTCACCGGGGTCGACCTTTCGACCAAGATGCTGGAATTGGCACGTAAGCGCAGCGCCGACGAGGGCGTCGGCAACGTGACCTTCATCCGCGGCGACGCCCAGATCTATCCGTTCGAGCCCGAGGCGTGCGAC
>JBKJLP010000332.1:0-16701 GCA_046596735.1 Mycobacteriales bacterium
CGCGGCCTTCGACGTCGGGCTCGGCGGCGAGCACCGACGGGCTTGGGCGGCGGCCTTTGGCGGGACGTCGTACTCCAGTCCGGCGGTGGGACCGGACGGAACGATCTATGTCGCACATGACCGCACGGTTATCGCCGCCGAGCCCGACGTCGAAGGCCGCGAGCCCGCCACCCATGTCAGCGACATAGACCCGACCCCCGCCGACCACTGCCGGAGAGAGCACGAACGCGTCGAAGGACTCGCGCCACAGCGGCGACCCGGCGGCGGTCAAGGCGTGCAGGGCCGGACCCGGCCCGGGCCACAAGATGGTGCCGTCGGCGAGGACCGCGGCCGTCGTCGACAGGTCACTGCCGTATCCCGACCCGCCGTTGTAGGACCACCGGTCCACGCCGGTGGCCGGATCGAGTGCATGCAGGACCCCGTCGTTGCCAGCGGCCAGAATGCTCCCGTCCAGACCCACGGCGGCGCCGGCGACCGCCGCGCCCCCGAGGCGGCGCTGCCAGAGCACGGTCGCGGTCTGGGGACCTATGGCCTTCGTCGGCGAGGTCCGCGCCGCGTCGCCTGACGCCTGCGCCCATGCGGTCGGGGCGATGTAGGACTGCACCGGCCGCAGCGGTCCCGCCCCGGTCAAGGCGCTGCCGGCCCCGCAGCCGGTCAACCCGAGCATCAGCAGCACCCAGGGCAGTCGCATGCGACCACTGTGCGGGGTGGGTCTGTCCGGACAACCGGATCACTGATGACGGTGCGGTGACGTCAGCACAGCGGAAGCCCGGCGACCAGCGCTCACCCCTACGGTCACCCCATGAGCACTGACGAGATCGTCCTTTACGGCACTGCCTGGTGCGGCGACTGCAAACGGGCCAAGCAGTTCCTTGGTGAGCAACGGGTGAGCTACCGGTTCGTCGACATCGACGGCGACGCGCAGGGATTGGCGTACGTCCAGGCGGTCAACGGCGGAAAGAGCATCATCCCGGTGCTCGTCTTCGCCGACGGCAGCACCCTGACCGAGCCGAGCAACGTCGAACTGGCTGCCAAACTGGGTATCTCCTCGCAAGCAAAGTCCGCGTTCTACGACCTGATCGTGGTCGGCAGCGGACCTGCTGGGTTAACGGCGGCGCTGTACGCCGCCCGTGAGGGCATGAGCACCCTCGTCGTCGAGCGGGCCGGCGTGGGTGGGCAAGCGGGCGTCACCGAGCGCCTCGACAACTTCCCGGGATTTCCCGAAGGCGTGACCGGCTCGGACTTTGCGGATCGATTGCGGCGCCAGGCCGAGCGCTTCGGGGTGGAGATCTTGGGTGCACAGTCCGTGGACGGCTTGGTCGTCGATGGCGACTACCGAGGCGTACGCACCGGCGACGGCACGGAGTACCGCTCCTTTGCTGTGCTCTTGGCCCTCGGCTCCACCTATCGACGGCTGGATGTCCCCGGCGAGGAGGACTTCATCGGCGCCGGGGTGCACTTCTGCGCGACCTGCGACGGCGCCTTCTACCGCGGCAAGCGGCTGCTCGTCGTCGGTGGCGGAAACTCCGCCGGAGAGGAGAGCCTCTTCCTCACGCGCTTCTCGGACGACATCACGCTGGCCACGCTGGGCGACGGGTTGACCGCCAGCAAGGTCGTGCAGGACAAGGTCGCCGAACACCCATCCCTCACCGTCCTTCCGTATACGACGGTGGCCTCCTTTGAGGGCGACGGGACGCTGTCGGGGGTTGTGCTGCGCGACACCGAGACCGGTGAGGAGCGGCGAGAGGCCTTCGACGGAGTCTTCGTGTTCATCGGACTCACGCCCAACGCCGAACCCGTCGCGCACGGTCTGGATGTCGATGCGGGGGGCTTCGTCCTCAGCGACGTTGGGATGCAGACCAGTCAGGCAGGGGTCTTCGTTGCCGGGGACGTACGCGCGGGGAGCACCAAGCAGGCAGCAGCCGCGGTGGGGGAGGGAGCGGCGGCGGCCCTGGCCATCCGTCGCTACGTCGAGCCGCTCACCAGCGGGGTGCGGCCGATGTCTGTCAGCCCCGATGTCAGCGGCACGTAACCCGGTAACCCGGTGTTTGGACCATTCCGAGCGTTAGCGTCGGTCCGGTGACCTCACTGCCGGCGAGCGAGTTTCGACTCCTCGACCCCGCGGCGACCCGGCGCAGCATCGATGTCTACGCAGCTGCGCTGGCCGGGAGGCCAGTTCGCTTGCGACACGCCAGCGGCGGATCCGAACCGCTCGACTGCGCCCGCTGGCTCGGGCCGGCCCGGCACGCTGATCTGACGATCCTGGACCGGCTGCATGGACCGGTCCTGGATGTCGGCTGCGGGCCGGGTCGGTTCGTGGTGGCCCTGGCTCAGGGGGGAGTGCCCGCGCTCGGCGTGGACATTGCGCCGGAGGCGGTGCGCCTCACCCGGCACACGGGAGGAATCGCCCTCCAGCGCAGCGTTTTCCGGCGGCTGCCTGGTGAGGGACGGTGGCAGTCGGTGCTGCTGGCTGACGGCAACATCGGCATCGGCGGAGATCCGGTCCGGTTGCTGCGGCGAGCCGCTGCCCTGCTCGCCCCGACCGGTCAGGTGGTGGTTGAGGTCGACGGAGCCGGCCAGCGTAACGGCGCGGTTCGCCTCGAGTGCCAGGACGAGATCGGCGACTGGTTCGCCTGGGCGCAGGTCGGTGCTGATGCCGTGGCCGGGTTGGCCGCACAGGCCGGTCTGGTGGTCACCGAGTCTTGGGCTGCTGAGGAGGGCATGTCGCTTCGCTCCTTCGTCCTGTTGCGAGCCGAGCGGCCAGCCGGTGACTGACCAAGGCCTACGGGTGCTGGTCATCGACGACGACAACACCGTCAGCGAGGTAGTCAGCCGATACCTGACGAAGGCGGGCTACCGGGTGGAGGTCAGCGCCGATGGCGCACAAGGGCTGGCGCTCGCACTGGAGCAGCCGCCGGACTTGGTGGTCCTTGATCTCATGCTGCCCGGGCTGCAAGGGTTGGAGGTCTTCCGCCAGCTGCGTGCCGTAGCCCCGGTGCCGGTCATCATGCTTACCGCCCTCGGCGAGGAGGCAGACCGCCTCACGGGCCTGGAACTCGGCGCCGACGACTACGTCACCAAGCCCTTCTCGCCACGTGAACTGGTCCTGCGGGTCCAGTCTGTGCTGCGCCGTTCGAGCGCCCCGCTGGTGGCCGACCAACCCGCTGCCTCCGAACTGAACGACGGTGAGTTGCGCGTGGACGTCACCGCACATGAGGCCACCCGTGCCGGGGAGCGGCTCAATCTGACGCTGCGCGAGTACGACCTGCTGGTGTTTCTCCTGCAGCATCCCGGCCAGGCGTTTAGCCGGGAAGAGCTGTTGCGACTGGTCTGGGGCTGGGAGTTCGCCGACCACTCCACGGTGACCGTGCACGTACGCCGCCTGCGCGAGAAGATCGAGGACGACCCGCGCGAACCCACCCGTGTCGTCACGGTCTTCGGCGTGGGTTATCGCTACGAGAGGCAGTCGTGATCCCGACAGGCGATCTGTTGCAGATCCTCGGTTACGTCGCGCTGACGGCCGGCCTGGTGGCGATGGCTGGCCTCGGTGTTCTCTACCTCGTTCGACGCCGTTCCCTGCTGTTGTCCGTTCTGGTGGTTGCCCTCGTCGCGGTGGCAGCTGTGGTGGCCGGCGCCATGGTGGCGGCCGGGGCCATGGTGATCTCCACTCAGGACCTGCGCGTGCTGGTCCTGATCGTCGCCCTGGCGGGCGCAGCAGGAGCGGCCACGGCAGTGGTCCACGCCCGGCACGTCGTACGCGGGAGCCGCGCCCTGGGTCGGGCGGCGGCAGCGCTGGGCGATGGCGCCTACACCTCGCCCACTGTCCCGCTCAACGCCGAGCTCACCGCCCTCGACGGGCAATTGGCCGAGATGAGCCATCGGCTCGAGCAAGGGCGTCAACGCGAGCGTGAGCTCGAGGCCAGCCGACGCGAGCTGGTGGCGTGGATCAGCCATGACCTCCGTACGCCCCTCGCGGGAGTGCGGGCCATGTCTGAGGCGCTCGAGGATCGCGTCGTCCAGGACAGCGAGACCGTCCACCGCTACCACGCCGGCATCAGGCGCGAGGCAGACCGGCTGAGCGCCATGGTCGACGACCTGTTCGAGCTGTCCCGGATCAATGCCAGCGCGCTGCATCTACGGTTGCAAGAGGTTGCCTTGCAGGATCTGGTGAGCGATGCGGTGGTGACCGCGGCGGCGGTTGCGGCGGCCAAAGACGTCACGGTCCGCGCCGACGGCCCGTCCGCTCCCGCGCTGGTGCTGGGCAGTGTTCCTGAGTTGGGCCGGGTCCTGGCCAACTTGCTGTCCAACGCGGTGCGGTGCACCGGCCCGGGTGGAGTCGTGGAGGTCTCGCTCAGCGTCGGCCCGGCCAGCGTCACGGTCGCGGTTCAGGACGCGTGCGGAGGTATTTCCCCGGCGGATCTGCCCCGGGTTTTCGACGTCGCCTTTCGCGGTACCGCGGCGCGTACGCCTGGCGAGGACGGCGGCGCGGGATTGGGGTTGGCGATCGCTCGCGGACTTGTTGCCGCTCACGGCGGGACGATCACCCTGGAAAACGCCGGACCGGGTTGCTGTGCGGTCGTCGTTCTGCCCGGCCTGCCACAGCCGACAGCGCAGCCGGTGACCGCAGGGCACTAGGCCGTGTCGTGGCTGTGAGACCGCGCGGAGTGGTCGCGGACTGGCGCCTCGGCCTCGATCACGGCGACACTCGTACGGTCCACATGCGACCGGGTCAGATAGGTGACGAGGACCAGAATGGTCACGAGGAAGAGGGCGCTGGTGCCCGTCGTACCAAGACCCAGTCCACCGTCACCGGGGTCCTGTGACAGGTAGTCGCCGATCGAGGCACCGAGCGGGCGGGTCAGGATGTACGCGATCCAGAAGGCCAGCACCGCGTTCGAGGTGTGCCGAGCGTCGGCCACCTGAAGTCGCGCCTTGAGGAGGTAGTGCAGTGCGGTGACCAAGGCGATGAGGCCGGCGAAGAGGAGAGCTGACCGCCAGTAGCCGACGTCGAGCCGCTCCGCGGTCAGGTCCCCGCCCGCCGTTCCGAGCGCGAAGGTGAACAGGATGGCCAGCCAGTAGAACGCCTCGCGGCGCACGGTCACGATGCTGTGGATCGACAAGGTGCGCTCGCTGGCGTACCAAGCGGCGAAGGTTGCGGCGAGGGCGATAGAGAAGCCGACCGTCGTCGTGACGAGCGAGACGCCAAAGTTGTCGGTGAGGTTGTCCGTGATCAGGGTTCCGACGACGCTGATCAGGACAACGCAAACCCAGTAGATGCTCGGCACGTACTCGCGCATTCGGAACTGCGCCACCAGTGCAACCACGAGCAGTGCGCCCATGAGGTAGGTCGTGTTCGTGAGCCCGAAGCCGAGGGTTTCGTTGAGGAAGTCTGCTGCCGTCTCCCCGACGGTGGTGGCCAGGATCTTGATGATCCAGAAGTAGATCGTGACCTCGGGGACCTTGTTGAGGGTCCTCCGCAGCATCTGGTTGGTGGTGGCGCTACCCGGTGCGGTCACGAGTTTCTCGCTCTCAAGGGAAGGATGACCACAAGCGCGGTCAGGAGGAGGGCAAGGGGGACGTGCACAGCGGTCAGGCTGTCCTTGCCGTTGTCGCGGATCAGCCCGCCGAGGTAGGACTCGAGCACGAGCAGCACGGTCAGGACTCCGCTGCCGGCCCACAGGTCGCGGCGCTCGCGGAGTTTGACGAACGCGAGGGCCGTCGCGGTGGCAGCGAGCAGGATGCAGAGGTCGGCACCTCGAGCGTGGACGTCGATCCACCCCGCGGAGGCATCCCGCTGCCCGTCGTGCTGCAAGAAGATGCCAGCCCACAGGCCTTGCAGCAGCACGCCAAGCGCCGTCACCGTCAGCAGGGCTTGATAGCGGCGCAGTGCGGGCGGCGCCGGCGTCGAGAGCGACGCGGGAGCAGGCGCATCGGAGGTGGTGGTCATGCGGCACTGTGGCCTAGGCAGTCTGTACGGGGCCTGACCAGACCGGGCTGGCAGACCGCTCGATCGAGCGCGTGCTGCGATGCTCGTGAGGTGACCGGTGACAGCGTGCTCGTGGTGGAGGACGACCATGGACTCCGTGACGTCCTGTGCCGTGGGCTGCGGGCACATGGCTTCGAGGTCAAGGCCGCCGTCGACGGCGCGATGGCGCTGCGCATGATGGATCCGGAACCGGACGCGGTCGTGTTGGACATTGGCCTTCCCGACGCCGATGGCCGTGACGTGTGTGCCGCGATGCGGTCGCGCGGACTGCGGAGCCCGGTGCTTTTCCTCACCGCCCGCACCGGGGTGACGGACCGGCTGTCCGGCTTCGCCTCCGGTGGCGACGACTACGTCGCGAAGCCCTTCCACCTCGCCGAGCTGGTCGCGCGCCTCGAAGCGTTGCTTCGACGACCTCCGTTGCGCGAGCAACCCGACATCGACGGCCTGCGGCTAGAGCCACAGAGCTTCACGCTTTCTCGCGCTGAGACAACGGCGACGCTGTCACCTACCGAGTTCCGGCTCATGGCGCGCGTCCTTTCGACCCCGCAGGACGTCGTACGTCGGCGGGACCTGGTCAAGGCCGGTTGGCCCGACGGTGCGATCGTCAGCGAGAACACGCTGGATCAGTACGCCGCGAAGCTGCGTCGTCGACTTACGGAGGTCGGAAGCGAACGCACACTGACAGCCGTACGCGGAGTCGGGTACCGATTGGTATGAGGCCTCGGACCCTTCGTGGGAGGCTCGCCCTGGTGGCCACGCTGGTCACCGCGGTCTGGGTGATCTCGATGACCGTCGCGGTCGACCTGTTCCTCGTTCACCAGTTGGACACCCAGGCTGGCGAGGTGTTGCGGGCGAGAGCCGAGGCGGCGTCGAGTGAGATTCGCCTTGCACCGTCAGGGAAAATTTCGCTGGTTGAGCCTGCCGGTGACGACGTACTGGAAGCTCAGATCTGGGTCTACGAGGGTAATGCGGCTCTGGAGGCACCCCGGAGAGGCGTACGGCTGACGCCTTTCGTGGAGGCCATGGTCGGCCGAGGTGAGCTCTTCCGCGACGTGGCTGGGAGCCGCCTCTTCGCCCGACCAGTCCGTACGGACGACGGACGTCAGGCCGGCACGATCGTCGCCGCGGTCACCCTGCGGCCGTATTCCTCTGGCGCGCGGGTTGCCGTGGGCGGGTCGATTGCGCTGGGGCTGTTGCTGCTGGGCAGCGTCTACCCGGTCACGCGCATAGCCGTGGCTCGGGCGCTCCGCCCGGTAGCCGATTTGAGTGACCAGGCTGCGCGCTGGAGCGCGGACGACGTGTCGCAGCGCTTTGGATCACGACATCGCCCAGAAGAGCTGGAGCATTTGGCCGCCGACCTCGACGGGCTTTTGGACCGGCTGTCTGCCGTGCTGCGTCACGAGCGCCAACTGTCTGCGGAAATCTCCCATGAACTGCGTACGCCGTTGAGTCGGATGACCGCCGAAATCGAACTGCTCCAACGGGAAACCCAGACGGCCGGCACGGCGACCGGGTTGGCGGCCGTGCTTGCCAGCGCGACCCAGATGGAGCAGATACTCCAGACCCTGTTGGCCACGGCGCGTTCCGAGTCGACCGCTCCACCTGGACGATGCGCTCTGGAGCCGACACTGCGAGTCGCCGCCCACGCGGTCGTGCTTCCGGCCGGAGTTGACCTGTCGATCGAGGGCGACCCCGGCGTCTACGTCGGGGTCGAGGCGGCGGTGCTGGAGCGGATCATCGCGCCGGTCCTGCACAACGCGGTGCGCTATGCCAAGCATGGCATCCGCGTACGTTGCGTCGCCCACGACGACGGCGTGGAGGTGACGGTCATCGATGACGGGCCCGGGCTCGGCGAGCTCGGAGAGGGTGCGTTCGAGCCCGGTGTCACCGGCACCGCCGACCACGACGGGGCCGGGCTCGGGTTGGCTCTGGCGCGCCGCCTCGCCCGGTCGGCAGGCGGCGACCTCGTCCTCGATCCGGACGACGGAGGGGCGGCCTTCCGGGTGATCCTGCCTAAAGGGTGAGGGCCTAGCATCCGAGCATGGACCTTCGCGGACGTACGGCCCTTGTCACCGGTGCCACCGGTGGGATCGGGCACGCTATCGCGCGCGCCCTGCACGCCGAGGGGGTCGAGCTCATCCTCACCGGTCGGCGCAGCGACGTGCTCGCACCGCTCGCTGACGAGACCGGTGGCCGTGCTGTCGCGTGCGACCTCGGGGACCGAGAGGCGGTCCAGCGACTGAGTCAAGAGTGCGCCGCCGTTGATGTGCTCGTCGCCAATGCTGCACTGCCGGCATCGGGACTGCTATCGACCTTCGATGCGGCGCAACTCGACGCCGCACTCGACGTCAACCTCCGCGCCCCGATGCAGCTGACCCGGGCGCTGCTGGAGGGCTGGCGCGCTCGCGGCACCGGTCACGCCGTCTATATCTCCTCGATCTCCGGCAAGATCGCCACGTCCGGCTCGTCGGTCTACTCCGCGACCAAGTTCGGCTTGCGTGGTTTTGCGCAAGGGATGCGCGACGAACTGCACGGCACCGACATCGGCATGTCGTGCATCAACCCTGGGTTCATCCGGGATGCCGGCATGTTCGCCGACTCCGGCGCCACGTTGCCCAAGACCATCGGCACCAACAGCCCCGGAGAGGTAGCGGCCGCTGTCGTGCGGGCGATCCGCGACGACAAGGGCGACGTCGACGTAGCCCCCGCGCTTGTCCGAATTACCGCCAAGCTCAACGGACTCGCGCCCGACGTCATGGCCGGGATCGCTCGTCGCATGGGCACCGGCGACATCACGACGCAGATTGCCGCGGGTCAGCAGGACCGTCGCTAGTCGGTGGGAGCGTCGAGGCGAGGCTCGAGGACGCCGAGATAGACATGGCGTCCGGCGCGGGCGGCATGGCGAGTGAGGGTCAACGTGATCGCCACCTCGGAGCCATCTGCGCGCAAAGCCGGCAGGGCCAGCGGCACCCCGAGCAGCTCACCCTCCCCGGAAACGACGCTTCGGCTGAACCCGGCGAGATGCGCCTCGCGCAGCTGTGGCGGGATCATCGACAGCAGGCGCTGGCCGACGAGGTCATCAGCCCACCCGAGCAACTGCTCCGCAGCAGGGCTGGCCGCGACGATCCGGTTGTGGTCGTCGCCGACGACCCAGGAGACGTCTGGTGGCGGCAGGAAATGGTCGTTCCACTCGACGGGCGGCGGACCATCTGGGTCCTCGATGATCTCGCCGCTCGCCCAGGGCGTAGGCGCGCCGCCCGAGGCCTGAGCCGCTATCTCCTCGCAGAGCCAGTTTCGGAGGGCGGCGAGTTCGGGAAGCGTCGGCACCATGAGCAGCTCGCCAGCGATCGACAGGCGCCGCGCGTCGTGCAGCACGGCTTGGAGGACGCCGAAATCGCTCGGCTGGCTGACCCAGAGCGCCAACGTGGTAGGTCCGGAGCTCCGGTCGGTACGGGCCGCACCCTCGGCCACGAGGCTGATCGCGTCTCGTCCCTGGTTGACCTCGTCCGCGTTGAACGACTGTTGGATGCCGCCCAGGCTGCGCAAGGCGTATTCACGCAGGAGCGCCTCCCACTGCTCCTCGGCGGCGTCGAACAGGCGGGTCGGGAAGCCGTCGAGCACGATCCGATACGCGCCCGCTGACGGCTGGTCGCGGTCGGTCATCTGCCCATCATGTCGGAAGGGACGTCACCGGAGGAAAGGGGCTGGGACGACAATCTTCAATAACTACGGACACCAGCCAGGATCTGCTCGCGCTAGGGGTCCACGCCGTCTACGGTGGTCGACGTGAAGCGCGCTGAAGCAACGCCTGTCCCGGCGGCTCACGCACGAGCATGACCAAGACCCTTGAGTTGACCCCGGTGGCCGCGTCGGTCAGCGTTGGACGACGCTTCATTGCGGAGGGCCTGCAAGATTTGGGGCTTGCGGACCTGGTGGAAACGGCTTGCCTGCTCACCAGCGAGCTGTTGACCAACAGCGTCTTGCACGCCCGCACCCATATCTCGATCAGCCTGGGACGAGACGGGGCGGGCCGGGTGGAGATCTGCGTCCGCGATGGGTCGCGATACGCGCCGCGCCGGCGCCGGCACGCGCAAGACGCGACGACGGGGCGCGGGCTCGAGTTGTTGGAGCGACTCGCGGAGTCCTGGGATGCCTCTGTCGACGAGACCGGTAAGACCATCCGCTTCACCCTCGCGGTCGGCTCCGACCCATGGGCGGCCTACGGACCGGACGACTTCGCGAATGCTGATCTGTGACCGGGCAGGCGAGTCCGCTTGGTCGCTACGCCGGCGCTGCCGGCGGAAACGAGTACGAGGTTCGTCTTCTCAACCTGCCGGTGCGGCTCGTCGCGCTCGCGCGCGAGCGGCACGACGAACTCCTGCGCGAGTTTTCCTTGTTGGCGCTGTCCGATGACCCACGGCAGGCAGATCTGCCGGCCCGGTTGCTCGAGTTGATCGAGGTGCTCGGCGTGCAGTACGCCACGGCCCGGGCTCGTCCGGACGCCATCGTCGACGAGGCCATTGCCGCGGGCAAGGACGCCGTTGACGTGACCTACGTCGTCCCGGGCAGCGTGGTCGAGGCCGCCGCGCGCCTCGAGAGCCTGATGGCGCAGTCCGACGAGTTCTGCGCCAGCGAGCGCCTCCTCACCCTGCCGCGCAGCAAGCCACAGCGCGACTTGGCGGACTGGTACCTGGGCGAGTTCCGCCGGCAGGTTGCTGGGGACGACCCGCATCCGTGGGACGGACCGTTCGACATCTAAGCCAGCTCTAGGCGCCGGCCCCGGCTTCCCGGAGCGCCCGTGCAGCGGCTTCCTTGCTGACCCGGATGGTGCTGAAGACGAGCCCGGCGGCCATGAGGAACCCGGCAGCCACCACGAAGCCGACTCCCCAGCCCTGGACGAGAGCGTCCTGCGTTCGCTGAAGGAGCGCCAGTGTCTCGGCGGACGGGGGACCGGTGCGGGGTACCTGCTGCAGCCGCTCCTGAGCCGACGCGAAACCGGGGAAGACCGCGTCACTGCGGGCTGTGCTCACGGCCGCCAGGATGGCTAGGCCGAGCGCCCCGCCGATCTGCTGGCCGGAGTTGAGGAGCGCCGAGGCGATGCCGGCGTCCTCATGGGGGACTCCGGCGATCGCTGCCGCCGTCAGTGACACGAAACTCATGCCCATCCCGAGGGCCACGAGGACCAAGCTGGGTAGCACCACGGTCAGGTAACTGCTGTCCGGCTCCAGCCGCAGCCCGAGCAGCAGCATCCCACTTGCCGCCAAGCTCATCCCGGCGATGAGCAGCGGCCGCGGGCCGGTCTTCGACAGCATCTTGGCGGCGAACGCGGCGCTGCCGCCAATGACGAAGGTCATGGGCAGGAACGCGGCGCCCGATCGAATGGCGCTGTAGCCGTTGACCTGCTGCATCCACAACACCACGAAGAAAAACAGCGCGAAGATGCCGGTACCCACGAGCAAGGCGCCGACATCAGCGGCCAGAATCGAGCGGTTCTTGAACAACCGGAACGGCACCAACGGGTTGGTTGCCTTGAGCTGACGCAGGACGAAGACACCCAGCAACACAGCGGCCAGGCCGAAAGTGAGCAAGCTGGTCACGCCAGTCGTACGCGGGTCGTTGAAGCGGACGAGTCCGAACACGAGCAAGATCAGGCCACCGGTGGCCGTGACCGCACCGAGCACGTCGAAGCCTTGCGCGGACTCGTCTTTGCTCTCCGGGACGAAGCGCAACGCCCCGAGGACCGCTATGACCGCGATCGGGATATTGACAAAGAGCACCCAGCGCCAGTTGAGGTAGTCAGTCAGCAGGCCGCCGAGGATCAGCCCCAGCGCAGCGCCGCCGGCGGTGATCGCCGAGAAAATGCCCAGCGCGCGGTTGCGCTCGGGTCCCTCGTCGAAGATGACGGTGAGCAGGCTGAGCGCGGACGGCGCCATCAGCGCGCCACCAAGGCCCTGCACCA
Organism: Mycobacteriales bacterium; assembly: GCA_046596735.1. GTDB lineage: Bacteria > Actinomycetota > Actinomycetes > Mycobacteriales > SCTD01 > RYN-124. The sequence goes on from JBKJLP010000332.1 coordinate 11,946, forward strand.
GGCGGGCGATGATGAGCATTTCCTGCGTCTGCGCTCCACCGCCAACGGCGGAGGCGACCGCGAACAGCGCGGCGCCAGAAATGAAGACCCGGCGACGGCCGAGCCGGTCGGCAAGTTTGCCGCCGAGGAGCAAGAAGCCGCCGAAGGTGAGGGTGTAGCCGGTGACCACCCAGGACAGGTCAGCTTGTGAGGTGAACCCCAGGGCTTTGTAGATGTCGTTGAGCGCGACGTTAACGATCGTGGCGTCGAGCACCACCATGAGTTGGCTGATGGCGATCACGAGCAGCGCGAGGTTTTTGCGCGTGGGCGCCCCATTGCGGGTCGTGGTGTTCATCGCGATCCTTTGTGTCGACGTCTCTGGTCGAAGGTAGATGTCCCGAGGGACATTCCTGGGCGCGCGCCGTGTGGCGCTGCGCACGTCTCAGCGAGCCGCCGCCCGCTGGTACTGCCGAACGGACAGCGGTACGAAGACCGCGAGGATCGCGACGACCCACATCAGGGTGTAGAGCACCGGATGGCTGATCGGCCAGGCATCCGAGACCTGGAGCACGCCGGCGCTGTTGCCGAACAACTGCCGGGTCGCTTGGGCCACGGCGGAGACGGGGTTCCACTCGGCGAAGACCTTCAAGACGGTGGGGAGCGTCTCGAGCGGGACAAAGGTATTAGCGATGAAGGTGAGCGGGAAAAGGACCAGGAACGAGGCGTTCTGGACGACCTCGGGGCTGGGGACGATGAGCCCGATGAAGCCCATGACCCAGGAGAACGCGTAGGCGAAGAGCAGCAGTAGCGCGAAGCCGGCGACAGCGTCGAGGACCGAAGAGCGAATGCGCCAGCCGACCAGCAGACCCGTCATGGCCATGACCAGCAGGCTGAGCGCGTTGATGGCCACGTCGGACACGGTGCGACCGAGGAGGACTGCCGCACGTGACATCGGTAGGGAGCGGAAACGGTCGAGAATGCCCTTCTGCATGTCCTGGGCCAGGCTCGCGCCAGTGAAGGTCGCCCCGAACACCGTCGTCTGCACGAAGATGCCGGCGATGAGGAACTCGCGATAGCTCGTGCCGGGCAGATTGACCGTGCTGCCGAAGATATAGGCGAACAGCAGGACGAACATGACCGGCTGGATGCAGGTGAAGAGCAAGATCTCCGGGACGCGGATGATCTTGATCAGGTTGCGCTTGACGATGACGGTGCCGTCGCCCAAGGCCGACGTGAAGGCGGTCATGCGGCTCCCTCCGTCGCGAGGTCGTCGGCAGCGTGGCCGGTCAAGGACAGGAAGACGTCGTCCAGCGTGGGGCGCCGCAGCCCGACGTCGGTGATAGCCACCGACGCGTCGCGCAGGCCCTGCAGGGCGGTGGCCAGGTCGGCAGCGCCGCCGGTAACGGGCGCGGTCAGCGTCCGACCGTCGTCATCAACGTCGACCGTCGCCGCGATGCTGACCAGGACCGCCCTGGCTGCGGCCACGTCGGAATCGTGGAGCACGGTGAGTTCGATCCGCTCTCCACCGACCTGCCGTTTGAGTTCGTCTGCCGTACCCCGAGCGATCGCCAGCCCGCGGTCGATGACCACGATGTGGTCGGCTAAGCGGTCGGCCTCCTCGAGGTACTGCGTCGTCAGCAACACCGTGGTGCGCGACCGGACGAGGTCGCGGATGACGTCCCACATCCCGAGGCGACTGCGTGGGTCCAGCCCGGTCGTCGGCTCGTCGAGGAACAGCACGGGCGGCGCGGCGACGAGCGCTCCGGCCAGGTCGAGTCGACGGCGCATACCGCCGGAGTAACCCTTGACCGGGCGGTTGGCCGCCTCGGTGAGGTCGAAGCGCTCAAGGAGTTCGTGAGCCCGTTCGCGCGAACGCCGTCGGCCGAGTTTGTAGAGCCGACCGACCATGTCGAGGTTTTCGAAGCCGGTGAGGTATTCGTCGACTGCGGCGTACTGACCGGACAGCCCGATGCTGCGGCGCACCCCATCGGGATTCTTGAGCAGGTCGACGCCCGCGATCGTCGCGCTACCCGCATCCGGCCTGAGCAAGGTCGTCAGGATCCGGACCGCAGTGGTCTTGCCCGCGCCGTTGGGGCCGAGCAGGCCGAGCACCGTGCCCTCAGGGACCGACAGGTCCAGACCATCGAGCGCTCGGACCACCCCGGACCGGCTGCTGTAGTGCTTGACCAGCCCGTGGGCCTCGATCACGTTGCTCATCCACGAGACCCTAGGTGTCAGGCACGACGGACTGCCTCAGGTTCCGGTGAGCGAAAAATGCTGGTAGTCCTTCGGGCGCCGGAAGTTGCCTCCCCAGGTGAAGCCCTGGTCAGTGAAGGCACGGACTGCAGGGGAGCCGTCGAGCAGCATCCCGGGCAGCCGTCGCGTCCGGTTGACGTAGGCGCTGGCCAGCTCGGGCAGGACGAGATCGTCCTTGACGTACGGGTTGTGGAACGGGTTGACGTCGACCGCCAGGCCGTACGCGTGCGCGGAGAAGCGCTTCTGCCCGCGGGCGGCGCGGCATACGAAGGCGGCGGCGTTGTTGCCATCACCGGTCGGCGGGGCGTCCAGGTCGGCCGTCATCGGCAACCGCATCTCCTCCACCGGGAAACCCAGGGCAAACAGCTGTCGGAACGCGGCGATGAACTTCCCCGCAGCTTTCGCGGCCGCCACGAGTTCCCCGGTGTGGGCCTTGCCGTCGAAGCCGCGGAAGGTCAGGGTCAGGTAGCGAAGGTCCTTGGGCGCGACCGGGCAACCCGCTCGATAGGTCTCACCCATCCGGCGGAGCAGCGCAGCCGTTACCGGTCCTGAGGTGGCGTGGAAGACGCCGTCGGTCGGCGGTGTAAGCACGTCGGTCGTCGGTAGCCGGCGGTCCCTCAGGACCCGCGGGGTCGGCAGGACCTGGCCAAAGCCGTCCGGGCGCAGCGGCAGCGGGCTTGCGCCGACCGCCCAAGCCAGCGCAGGTGAGGGCGACGGTGGAGTCGAGGAGGCCGACGGGGTAGGCGCTGGCGCCGGGGCAGGCGGCGGGGGAGTAGCCGGTTCGGCAGCGCAGCCCACCGCCAGGGCGAGCAGGAGGGCGCCAGCCGCCGCCCGACCTCCGCGAAAGCGCACGCAGCCAGCGTTGCACGCGACGCGGATATCGTCGGCCGGGTGAGCTCCCCTCCGCCGCCTGACGTGCTCGACCTCGCTGGCACGGTGCGGGGCGCCGCTCCGCCGCCCTGGCTGCTCAGTCGACTCGAGCGCGCGCTGCCGTCGCTGGCGGCTTATCCGGACCAGGCCAGGGCGGTCCGTGCGGTGGCCCAGCGGCACGACCGCAATCCCGACGAGGTGCTGCTGACGAACGGCGCCGCCGAGGCGTTCGCCCTGCTCGCCAGGGCGCTGACTCCCCAGCACGCCCTGTGCGTACACCCGTCCTTCACCGAGCCGGAGTTGGCGCTGCGGCAAGCCGGTCACGCCGTGCACCACCTGGTCCTTGATGCGCCGTACGAGCTGGGTGAGGTGCCGGACGAGGCCGACCTGGTGGTGCTTGGCAACCCCACTAACCCCACGGGCGTGCTGCACCGGGGTGTGGGCCGGCTGTGCCGACCAGGGCGGATCACCGTTGTCGACGAGACGTTCGCGGAAGACACCCCGGGTGAGCCGGAGTCGCTCGCGGGCCGCGGCGACCTGCCCGGCCTGGTGGTGGTGCGAAGCCTCAGCAAGACGTGGGCGCTCGCGGGGCTCCGGGTCGGCTACCTGCTGGCCGCCCCGGATGTGGTGGAGCGGCTCCGTCAGGCGCAGCCCGCCTATCCCGTGTCGACGCTGGCCCTCACCGCGCTGGATACCTGTTCGGCTCGAGGACCGGTCGCCGCCGCGGCCAAGGTCGCCGTTGAGGTCGCCGCCGTACGCGATCGCCTCGAGGCGGCGCTGTTGGCGCTGGGTGTGGAGGTGACGCCCGGCTCGAACGCGCCATACCTACTCTGCCGGGTCCAGGGTCGTTCTGACGTACGAGAGTTGCTGCACTCCGAGGGTGTGGCCGTGCGGGCGGGCGCAACCTTCCCCGGCCTGACCGCTGAGCACTGGCGCACCGCCGTCCTCGACGAGGCCGCGAGCGACCGGCTGCTCGCCGCGCTGACTTCCGTCCTCTGACCCGGGCGACTAGGGTCACCGATGACCCGCGGGAGCCTCACGTCCGAGGCTGAGAGTTCGGCTGGACCGGCCGTAGACCGTTCGCACCTGATCCGGCTGCGTCCTCTTGCGAGGATGACACCGGCGTAGGGAGAGCCACGATGACGACGCTCGACGACCAGCCCACCACGGACATCACCGCAGCGGCGGCCACCGAGGGAAGTTCGTTCCCCGGCAGCCGCAAGACCTACCTGCAGGGCAGCCGGCCGGACATGCGGATTCCGATGCGCGAGGTGCTGCTGAGCACCGGCGACAGCGTCGTCCTCTATGACACCAGCGGTCCTTACACCGACACGTCCTTGCGTACGGACATCCGCCTCGGTCTTCCGGCGCTGCGCAAGGACTGGATCGCCGAGCGCGGCGACACCGAGACCTACGAGGGCCGGCCGGTCACGCCGATCGACAACGGCCTCAAGCGCGTGGACAACCGCGACCTGGACAGCGTCTTTGGTGGAACTCGGCCGCCGCTGCGCGCCCTGCCCGGCAAGACCATCACGCAGATGCGCTACGCCAAGGACGGCGTGATCACGCCGGAGATGGAGTTCGTGGCGATTCGCGAAGGCGTGACCGCGGAGTTTGTCCGGGCCGAGGTCGCCCGTGGGCGGGCCGTCCT
>JBKJLP010000253.1:0-2950 GCA_046596735.1 Mycobacteriales bacterium
CCTCACGACTGGCAAAGGCGCGCCGCTGACGTTGCGGCTCGCGAGCACGTGCGCAGTGTGGCCGGAGATGGACACCAACACCGTCGGACGCCCGACCGTCGACAAGGGCAAGACCTCTGACCCCGTCCAGGGCTTCTTCGAGGCCCACGTCCACGGCATGGCGTTTGAGTTCCTGGGCGGCAAATTGCGTTGCGGCAGCCCGTGGCACAAGTACGGCGTGGAATACGCCCTGCCGGACTGCAGCAAGTCCGGCAACCCGTTCAACGGCGCGCTCGAGGTCCCGCTCGGTGGCAACGCGCCCGACTACGCCGCGACGTACAACCCGGTGGGCTGGCCGACGTTCAAGAGCTGGCCGAAGAACCGCACCCTCACCCACGAGCAGTACTACTACAAGTGGCTCGAGCGGGCCTACCTGGGCGGGCTGCGCCTGACGACCAACCTGCTCGTCGACAACTCCGCACTGTGCAACGCCTACCCGGTCAAGAAGAACTCCTGCAACGAGATGGACGGCGTACGCCTGCAGGCCAAGCGGATGTTCGAGTTGCAGGACTACATCGACGCCCAGTCCGGTGGCCCCGGCGAAGGCTGGCTGCGGGTGGTCTCCACCCCGACGCAGGCCCGCCAGGTGATCCACGCGGGTCGGCTCGCCATCATCCTCGGCATCGAGATCTCCGAGCTCTTTGACTGCCGCGAGATCCTCGACCAGCCGCAGTGCACGACCAAGCAGATCGATGACCGACTGCAGGAGGCGTACGACATGGGCGTACGCCAGATGGAGCTCGTCAACAAGTTCGACAACGCGCTGTCCGGCGTTACCGGTGACGGCGGCACGACCGGCGCCGTCGTCAACAGCGGCAACCGCCAGGTCACCCAGCACTTCTGGGACATGCAGACCTGCCCGGAGAAGGCACCTGCTGGCAAGAACACGCCGGTGCAGGGTGACCAGCATGACCGCACCCACTCCAACGTCGGTGACGTCACGCCGGGCAACGGCGAGGGCATCGACGCCCTGGCCGGCCGCGTGCTCGACACGTTCGGCGGCGCGACCAAGGGCTACGTCACCCCGCTCTACGGTCCTGGCCCGCACTGCAACTCCCGCGGCCTCACCCCGCTGGGCAAGCACATCATCAAGAGCATGATCAGCAAGGGCATGATCTTCGACCCCGACCACATGAGCGAGACAGCGCAGCGCCAGGCGCTCGACCTGATCGAAGGCGAGATCATCCCGGCCGAGCTCGCCAAGGCCAAGAAGGAGAAGCGGGCGCCGATCCTGCCCGCGCTGATGTCCAGCCACAGCTGGGCCAACAACGTGATCTACCAGCGCATCTACCAGCTCGACGGCGTGGTGGCGCCGCGCACGGATGACGCTGCGTCGTTCGTCAAGGAATGGATGACGCACAAGGACTGGGCCGCCAACCAGGCGCCCAAGGGCTACGAGTTCGGCATGGGTTACGGCGCCGACACCAACGGCCTGGGCGGCCAGCCCGGGCCGCGTAAGGGCGCCAAGAACAAGGTCAACTACGCCACGGGCTTCACCAGCGCCATTGGCAACGTCAAGATCGAGCAGCAGCAGATCGGCTTGCGCAAGACCGACATCAACGTCGAGGGCGTCAGCGAATACGGCATGTTCGCCGACTGGTTCGAGGAGCTGCGCGTTGCCGCTGACGAGGTCAAGCCCGGCCTGGGCAAGCAGATCATCGCGGACATGCTCAACGGCCCCGAGACCTACCTGACCCTGTGGGAGCGCGCGGTCTACGGCGCCGGCCCGTGCGTGCACGACCAGTCCGGGCTGCAGTACGAGGACGTCAACGCGGCCCTCGGCGGCAACCAGGAGGGCTTCGAGCACGCGATCGGACGACCCGCCAGCCGCGAGAACGACCCGTACAACTACTGCAAGGCGTAGGAACCGACCGGCCGGGGACAATGGGCGCATGACGGCCCTGTCCCGCTTCTCCCCGGCTACCCGCGCATGGTTCGAGGGAGCCTTTGCTGCGCCCACCTCGGCGCAAGAAGGTGCTTGGGACGCGATCAGCAGCGGGAGCGACACGCTCGTCGTCGCACCGACCGGCTCAGGCAAGACGCTGTCCGCGTTTCTGTGGTCGCTGGACCGGCTGGCGTCAACACCGGTGCCGGACGAACCACGGCACCGCTGCCGGGTCCTCTACGTCTCTCCGCTCAAGGCGTTGGCCGTCGACGTCGAGCGCAACCTGCGGGCGCCGCTTACCGGCATCCGCCAAGCCGCCACTCGACTCGATCTTCCGGTGCCCGACCTGCGGGTCGGCATCCGATCCGGTGACACTCCAGCCGACGAACGACGGGCCTTCAACAAGATCCCGCCGGACATCTTCATCACCACGCCCGAGTCGCTCTTCCTCGTCCTCACTTCGGCCGCGCGCGAGTCCTTGCGCGGCGTCGACACGGTCATCCTGGACGAGGTACACGCCGTGTCTGGCACCAAGCGAGGGGCACACCTCGCGGTCTCGCTGGAACGTCTGGATGCGCTCCTGGACAAGCCGGCGCAGCGGATCGGACTGTCGGCCACCGTACGACCCATCGACGAGGTCGCCCGCTTCCTGGGCGGGTCCCGCAACGTCGTTGTCGTACAGCCACCATCGACCAAGACCATCGAGGTGGAGGTCGTTGTCCCGGTCGAGGACATGAGCCAGCTCGGCGAGGTCTCCGGACCCGTCCGGGGCGGATCCGCAGCCGGTGCAGCACCTCGTGCCTCGATCTGGCCGGCGGTCGAGGAGCGCATCGTCGACCTGATCGGGTCGCATCGCTCCACCATCGTGTTCACCAACAGCCGCCGCCTGTGCGAGCGCTTGACCAGCCGCCTCAACGAGATCGCGACCGAACGGGTCTACGGGGTTGCCGACCCGCAGCTGCCGGCGCTCGAGCGGCCCGACGGGTCGGCAACCCCGTAGACCCGTTCGGTCGCGATCTCGTTGAG
>JBKJLP010000265.1:0-5295 GCA_046596735.1 Mycobacteriales bacterium
CCCGCAGCAGCTCCGGTCCGCAGGACGGGTCGTCGCCGACCAACGCCCGCAACAGGTAGGGCGCCGCCACCATGCCCAGCAACGTGACCGGCAGAAGCAACAGGACGGTCCAGGTCAACAGTGCCGAGGTCGTCCGTGACACGGCGTCGCGCTGACCGTCGCTCAGCAGACCGGCCAGCAACGGGACGACGAGCGAGGCCAGCGCTCCGCCGGCCACGACCTCGAAGACGACGTTGGGGATCGCATTGGCTGCGGCATAGGTGTCGCCGACGCAGGACGGGCCCAGCGTGCGCGACAGGACGCCGGTCCGGCCGAACCCGACCACCCGACTCAGCACGGTCACCCCGGCGATCCCGGCAGCGGCACCGACTAGGCCACGCCTCACCGCAGGCGACCGAGCTGATCGGCCCACCGCAGCGGTGGACTCGCGTCGATGATGCGGGTGTAGGACGTGACCTCGCTCAGCCCGGTCAAACCCACAATGCCCACCAGGCTCCACCAGGACGTACGCCGTGAGTAGCGGTGCAGTGCGGCTGCGCCGAGCAGGGCGCCCAGAGCGTTGGCACCGGTGTCGCCGAGCATCGTCCGTTCCGCTAGGTCGTCCGGGAGCAGGGCCCCCGTTGCTGCGACGAGCCCCGGTTGACCTTGAGCCAGGGCCGCGAGGAGACCGACCTTCAAGGCGCGTCCCGGGCGCAGGTCGAGCAGGTTGAGCAGGTTGGCCGACCCGGCGATCAGTGCCGTGCCGAGGGCGAGGTCGGCCGGCGTGCGCCGTCCCAGGAACCTCGCCGTCGCGCCGCCCACGGCCGCCAGCCCCACCACTTTGACGGCGCCGCTGGTGATCTGTCCCGACCGCAAGGCGGCGAGATGCCCGCGCAGACCCTTGGCGTGCAGACCGCTCGCCGCATCCGCCACGTCGTCATAAGCGCCCACCAACCCCGCACCGACCCCGGCCATCACCGCGACCGGCAACGGAAGTCTCAGCGCCGCGGCGCCGGCGACGGCGAGCGCCGGACCCGACGCCAGCGACACCGTGTCGCCACGGTGGTTCAGGCGCGTCCAGCGCCCGTCACCCCCGGGTCGGCGCTGGTCAATGACGCGCTGCATGCCGATCGCCAGCCCCGCCCCGAGCGCAGCCCGGCTGGCCCACGTCACTTCCCGGCTGGTGCAGGGGCGCCCGAGCGTGCCCCAGGTCCCTGTCCGTAACGGCCCGCTCCGCCGCCCGCTTGTTCGGCCAGGGCGAGCACGACAACCAACCGGCCCGTGGACGTCTCGGCCGTGTCAACCGTGGTGACGCTGTCGCTGAGGCCATCGTCGTCGCGCACAGCAGCGATCAGTCCGCCGAGTTCGGCGGAGCTGTCCGGACCCGCCACGACGAGCCCCTCCGACTGCGCGTCGAGGGCTCGAGCCAGCACGAGTTCGGAGCGCTGGCCCGCCTTGCCGGCGTCGTTCAACACCTTGCCACCGGATTCGGTGAGCAGCACGGCGAGCGTGGCTGCCGACGAACCGGCCTGGGGATCGCGCTGCAGATCGATGAAGTCGGCGGAGGTGAAACCTCCGAGGATCTTGGCGGCAGCGTCCACCGAGAGCCCCTTGGCGCCGGTCGTGGTCATCAGCGCCGCGGCGAGCACGGTCGCCGCACGGTCGGTCGGTGTGCCCTCGGGCAGGGTGACCCCTGGGGGCGCCACGCTGGCCACCACATCGTCGAGCACCTGTCCCTGCGCTGGGTCGAGCAGATCGGGTTTGATCCGAACCAGTCCGCTCGGTGTGCCGCCCGCTTGGCTGATCAGCGTCCGCAGCGCATCGATCCCGTCGGTCGAGGCCCCTGGGGCGGTGACGATCACGACCCGCTGCCCGGCCAGCCGACCGGAGACAGCCTTCGCCGCGACCGCGGCGGCGACGTCGTCCTGACGGGAGACCTGCGTACGCAGGGCCTGCACGGCCGACTCCAGGGTGCGCTTATCGGAGATGACCTGCTTGTTGCTGGACTTCAGGTTGTCGACGATGCCGCCGTTGAGGGCTGTCGTCCCGACAACGATCCCCAGCGCCAGGGCAAGGAAGATCGCGATCACCGACACCAGGTGGTAGCGGAAGTCGATCACGTGTCGCCGGCCCAAGTCATCCCGCGACGCTACAGGCGCACGGTGCCCTAACCGGTGAGGCTGCAGCCGGTCAGGCTGCAGCCGGTCGACCCCGGGCCGAGCAGAAGTGCCATCCTGTGCGCATGTCGGCGCCCCCCCAGAGCCCCCGTCTGCCACCGGGCGGGCTCCGCGGTCAGCGTGCCCTCATCGGGGTGGTCGCGGCGATTGCCCTGGCGACGCTGGCTGGACTCGTGCTGCTCTGGCCGCAGCAGATCACCGGCACGGGCGACGTCCCCGCCCGCGGCGATCGGGTGCGCGGAACCGCAACCGCGGTGGCCGAAACCCCTTGCAACGACGCAGCTTCGGGCAGCGCCGAGGGCGATCCGACCGCCCGCCCCGGGGCGACCCAGGAGCGCTGCCTACAGCTGCAGGTGCGCCTCGACGACGGGCCCGAGAAGGGTCAGTCTGTGCTCCTGCGCACCGGGGAAGAACCCGGCGTACGCGTGGGCCGCGGCGTGGTGCTCATTCGGGCCGAGGAGGACCTTGCGCTGGCCGAGCGCTACCAGTACGCCGACGTCCAGCGCGGTCGACAGCTGTTCGCGCTGGCCGGGCTGTTCGCCGTGGCGGTGATCGCTCTCGGCCGCCGGCGGGGGGCGCTCGCCCTGGTGGGCCTGGGCATCAGCCTGCTCATCATCGTGAAGTTCCTCGTACCGGCGCTGCTGTCCGGTCGTCCACCCGTACTCACCGCCGTCGTCGGTGCGAGCGCGGTCATGCTGGTCGTGCTCCTGCTCGCCCACGGACCCGGCATCCGGACGGCCACCGCGATCGCCGGAACTGGCGCCAGCCTGCTGCTCATCGTCGCCCTGTCATCGGGGTTCGTCGCGCTCACCGGACTCAGCGGGCTGACCAGCGACGACGACTACTTCGTGCAAGCGTTCTTTGGTCAAGCCCTGGATCTGCGCGGGCTGTTACTGGCCGGGATTGTCATCGGAGCGCTCGGCATCCTCGATGACGTGACCGTCACCCAGGTCTCACTGGTCTGGGAGTTGCGCGACGCCAATCCGACAATGGCCCGCCGCGACCTGCACGCCGCGGCGTTGCGGGTGGGGCGCGACCACATCGCGTCGACGGTCAACACGCTCCTGCTCGCTTACGCCGGCGCCTCCTTGCCGTTGCTGGTCATCTTCACGACGGCGCGCGAAGGCTTCCTGGACTCCGTCACCACCGACGTGGTTGCCCAGGAGGTGGTCCGCACCCTCGTCGGCAGCATCGGGCTCGTCGCGGCGGTCCCAATCACGACGGCGCTGGCCACCTGGATGTGCCCAGCTCCGCTAGAGGCGCTGCCGGACCCGGTGCCAGCTCGGGCCATCGTCCCGGCCTCGCCGCTGGACGAGGACCGGCTCGAAGACGACCCGCACAGCTGGGGTCCGCGCGCGGCCGGCGAGCAAGAGCCGCCACCACCCTGAGCCGGCCTGACCGGAGTCAGAAGGTCGACGAGAACCAGAACAGCAGGTCGTGCCACTGGTCGCTCAGGAGCGCTCCGTAGGCCTGCCCGGCCGTGGACACGGCGACTGCCGCCGTCATGGCCACCAAGGTGGCGAGTACCAGCAAGAACAGTTGCCAGGTGGAGATGCGGCTGCGGTAGAGCCGGGACACACCCTTGGCGTCGACCAGTTTGCCGCCGACCCGGAGCCGGGTCAGAAACGTCGAGGCCATGCCCTGCCGGCCCTTGTCGAGAAACTCCACCAGCGTTGCGTGCGTGCCGACGGCGACGATGAGCTGCGCGCCCTTTTCGTCGGCGAGCAGCAGCGCCACGTCCTCGCTCGTGCCGGCCGCCGGGAAGACGACCGCCGCGACCCCGAGGTCCTGGACCCGCTGTAGTCCCGGTGCGCGGCCGTCGGCGTAGGCGTGTACGACAACCTCGGCACCGCAACGCAGTGCGTCGTCGCTGACCGAGTCCATGTCGCCGACGATGACGTCCGGCTTGTACCCAGCCTCGATCAGCGCATCGGCCCCGCCGTCGACGCCCAGCAGCAACGGCCGGTACTCCCGGATGTACGGGCGCAGGACGGCGAGATCCTCGCGGTAGTCGTAGCCACGCACGACGACCAGTACGTGCCGACCGGCGAAGTCGGTGCGGACGTCAGGTACGCCGACCCCGTCAAGCAGCAGGGCCCGTTCCTTGAGCAAGTACTCCATGGTGTTAGCCGCGAAGGCCTCGAGCTGCGTGTGCAAGCCGGCGCGCGCCTCGGCCATGGCCGCGTCGATCGAAACGGCGTCCTGCTCGGTCCCCTTGGCGACGACGGTCTCGTCGACGTACACCGTGCCGCCGTCCACGCGGATCGTGTCGCCCTCGTGGATTGCCGAGAAGACATCCGTGCCCACGTCATCCAGCAGGGGGATGCCAGCGGCGAGCAGGATCTCCGGGCCGAGGTTCGGGTAGCGGCCGCTCGTGCTCGGCGCCGCGTTGACGACGGCGGCGACACGGCAGGTGACGAGGGCGTCCGCACTCACGCGGTCGATGTCGACGTGATCGATGACGGCGATGTCGCCGGGCTTGAGCCGCTTGGTCAAGTCCTTGGTACGGCGATCCAGTCGGGCGACGCCGTACACCCCGGGCAGGCGGTCGCCCGACCGGCCACGGCGCAGCGACGTCAGCCTCATCGACCTCGAGTGTGCCAGAGGCGGACCTGCTGAGCCGGGTTCACTCGCCGGGGCAGGCCAGGAAAAGCGTCAGTTCACGGATGCCGCGCTCGTACTCATGGGCGATCGCGCGCTGGGTCGGGATGAGCGGGCTGAGGTTGGGCGGAGCCTGGTCGTCGGGCGGCGTCGGCGGCAGCAGTCGCGGCCGCGCTTTGGGACGCAGAGCTCCGAAACCGGGGGCGGTGTGGCCCTGCACCTTGGCGTTCTGAAGGCAGGCCACCAGCACGACCCCCGAGACCAGCAGCAGCAGGACAGCCACGCCCATGCGACACCTCCGTCTTGCTGATCGTCGCTCAGCGTGTTCGCTCTGTCTCAGAAATAGTCAAAGATCTCCGGGTTCGGCCCGGCGAACACCTCGTCGAGGCCGGGCAACCGGCGATCCAGCAACCCAGCACGCAGCACTCCCGCCACATCGGCGCAGCCGGAGTACAGCAGCGCCAGTCCCTGTACGTGCAGGCGCGGCAGCCCGGTATCGGTTGTGCGCTCGAGTACGCCCTGCCCGTTGCAAACCGAC
>JBKJLP010000283.1:0-6938 GCA_046596735.1 Mycobacteriales bacterium
CCCGCCCACGACGGAACCCAGGACGTAGGCGGTGGCGGTCAGGCCCCACCGGTGGCCGCGGGCCCGCTCGCCGAGCGGGCTGATGCTGGTCAGCATCGACTCGCCTCAAGGGGACCAGGTGGCGCGAAGGGCGGCCAGCACGGCCACGCCCATCGCCACCAGGACGTAGCCGGTCACGAAGCTTCGTGCAGGCTCGGGTGTCCGGCTTCGATGCCGGCGGCCCGCAGGGCGGCGTCATCGCGGCGCTCTCGGTCGCTACCGCTGCCCGGTTGGTCCTGGTGGGCTTGGGCCAGCAGGTCCACGACCTGCGGCCAGCTGGCGCCCGACCCTTCGCCGATCGCCGCGCCCTCGGCGTCGATGAGCAGAAAGTACGGAGAACCAGGAACGTCGAGGGCATCCCAAGCTTGAGACGAGCAGATGAGCGGGACCTGGGCAGGAGCACGATCGGCAAGCCGTTGTCGGCTCTCTTCGGCGAGGTCGCGCGTGATGACGGCCAGGCGGGCTCCTCCCGGCGTTGCCGGGACGCCCTGCGCGAAGGCCGACCAGAACCCCTGACACGTCGTACACGTTGAGGACAGGAAGGCCAGCAGGGTCGCCGCTCCGCGCAGCGGCAGAGCGACCTGCTCGCCGTCCAGCGTCTCGCCGAGAACCGCCTCCGGCACAGTGCTCTGGGGCCGGCGAGGTGCCTGCACGCCAGACTGAGTCGCGGCGACCGGGTCAGCGCTCGCCTCCAGATCCAGCCCGGCGCCGAGGTCGTGCAGCGCCTTGAGGATCTCGGCGTGGCTGCGCAGGACGCCGGCGACGAGGACGGCCAGCAGCAGCACGACCAGGGCCAGCCCGATCACCAGAGCGGTCATCGCGCTGCTCGCGCCGGGACGAGGGGGAGTACGGCGAGCACCAGGTAGACCAGGTAGGCCAGAACACCGACGACGAGCAGCAGCGCCAGGTCCAGGTCGAGCGCGCTCGGGCGCAGCGCCGCAACCCCGACGATCGCGGTGAGGGTGGCGTTGACGGCGACATGCATGCGGCTCGGTGGCGTGGCCGTGGATCCGAAGCAGCCGCAGGTGGCGAGCGGGCTGCCGCCACGCAGCGCGCGCAGCACGAACACCGTGAACCCGGCGTACGACAGAGCCACCGCGCTCGCGGTGAGCGTTCCAGGCCACACGACGGCCGCGCCACCGATCGCGGCCTCGACCACGGCACCGGCGCGCACAAGGGGTGTCAGTAGCGGTCCACGCACGGGGAACCCGGCCAGCCGAAGCGCGCGCGCAAGGGGCACCGGATCCATCGCCTTCGCGACCCCGGCGACCACGAGCAGGAGCGCCGCCGCGAGGTAGGGAGCGGCCAGCAGGTGCATCGCCTGAGGCTAACCCGGACAGCTCAGCTCGGCGGGTCCTGGGTCTGCTCGGCCAGGAACCGCTCCAACTCGGCGCCGAGCTCGTCCGCGGTCGGCAGCGCGCTCTCGTCGCTGATCAGCGTCGGCTCGCCCCGACCCGTCACGTACGAGTCGTACTGGTGCTCGAGGGCGGAAACGACGCCGGCGACGTCCTCGGAGGCCGCGACCTGCTCGTCGATCGCCTGCCGGGTGGCCTCGGCGGCCGTCTCGAGTTCGGAGAGGGACAGCGACAGCCCGGCGGCTTTGCCCAACTCGGTGACCAGCGCGACCGCGGCAGCGGGGTATTCCGCCTGCGAGACGTAGTGCGGGACGTGCACTGCGAAGCCGACCGCGTCGTAACCAGCCTTGCCCAGGCGGTACTCCAGCAGATGCCCTGCGGTGCCCGGCACCTGCACCGCGTTGATCCACGGCTCGTAACCCTCGACGAGCGCCTTGCGGCTGCCGTGGGCGATCACGCCGACCGGCCGTGTGTGCGGCACCGCCATCGGGATCGCGTTGAGGCCGACAGTGAGGCGCACACCGAGCCGGTCAATGAGGATCCTGACCGCCTCGGTGAAGCGCTCCCACTGAACGTCGGGCTCGGGACCGCTGAGCAGCAGGAAAGGCGTGCCCTTCGCGTCGTGCAACAGATGGATCGCCAGCACCGGGTCCTCGTAGCTGTCCCAGTGATCCTCGACGAACATCATGGTCGGCCGCCGGGCGCGGTAGTCGAGCAGTTGGTCCACGTCGAAGGTCGCCACCACCTGACTTCCGTACGTCGACATCAGGTGCTCGCGGGTGAGGCGCCGCGCGCCACCGGCGTCGATGAACCCGTCGAGGGCCTGCACGAGCACCGGTCGACCCAGTTCGGGACGATCGGGGTTGAGCTCGAACAACTCGTTCGGGTCCAGCCTGGGCACGGTGCACCTCCTCCGGTGGCACTCTTCCTACCGCGTCAACGCCGTACAGCGATGCCGATCTTCCAGCGTGGCGATCAGACGACCGCGGTCTCGGCCTTCTGCTGGGCGCCGTCGTCGAGTTGGTTCATCGCAGCGATCCCACCGGTCTTGCGCAGCGGCACCTCGCGGATGAAGAAAGACAGGACGAACGCCGGGATCATCAGCACCGACACGGTGAGGAAGACCGTGTGCATCGAGTCGGCGAAGCCATCGAGAACCACCCGCTGGATGATCGGCGGGAGAGTCCGGATGGCCGAGGTGTCGTTGAAGCCGGACAGGTTGGAGAACCGCTCGATGAGCTCAGGCGGCAGTTTGGCTGCACGAGCTCGATCCTGGATGTTGCCGACCAGCGAGCCGAACAGGATCGCGAGTGCTGCGGCGACGCCGAACGTCGCCCCCATCGAGCGGAAGAAGGTGACCGAGCTGGTGGCAATGCCCATGTCGCGCGGGGGTAGGGCGTTCTGGACGGAGATCACGAGTGTCTGCATGGACAGCCCCAGTCCCATGCCGAGGACGACCATGTAGGCCTCGGCGTGCCACAGGGCAGTGTCGGCCTTGAGCGTGGAGAACAGCAGCATCGCCAAACCCATCAGCGCGGTGCCGACGATCGGGAAGATCTTGTAGCGACCCGTCTTGGACATGATCCGGCCCGACGTCTGGGAGCTGGCGATGATGCCCACCATGAGGGGCACCAGCATCAGTCCGGCGACCGTGGGGGACTTGCCGCGGACGATCTGCAGATAGAGCGGCAGCGAGGTCAGCCCACCGAACATCGCGGCGCCGACGAGGAAACTGGTCGCGCTCGAGACCGTGAAGATCCGGCTCTTGAAGACCCGCAGCGGCAGGATCGCTTCCTCGCCCATCTTGGCCTGGCGGGGGATGAACAGGGCCAGCCCGGCGAGCCCGAGAGCGATGAGGCCGAGACTGAGCGACGACGTCCAGCCCCACTCGCGGCCCTGCTCGGCGACGAGGAGCAGTGGGACGACGCCCAGCGTGAGCAGGCCAGCGCCGAGGAAGTCGATGCGGTGCTCTGAGGTGCGCTGCGGCAGGTTGAGGTTGCGGTAGACGACGAACAGCGCCGCGAGGCCGATCGGGACGTTGATGTAGAAGATCCAGCGCCAGCCGTCGATCCCTAGGATCGTGTCGCGGCCGGCGAAGGCCCCCCCGAGGATCGGTCCAAGGACGCTGGAGATCGCGAACACGCTGGTGAAGTAGGCCTGATACCGAGCGCGTTCGCGGGGTGGCACCAGGTCGCCGACAATGGCGAACACCAGCGACATGAGGCCTCCGGCGCCAAGTCCCTGAAGTGCGCGGAACGCGGCCAGCTCGTAGATCGAGCTGGCGAGACCGCACAGCATCGAGCCGACGACGAACACCACGATGGCGAACAGGAAGAAGGGCTTGCGGCCGTACTGGTCGCTGAGCTTGCCGTAGAGGGGGGTGCTGATCGTCGAGGTGAGCAAGTAGGCCGTGGTGACCCACGCCTGCGCTGTCTGTCCGTCGAGCTTGTCGGCGATGGTGCGCATCGCGGTCGACACGATGGTTTGGTCGAGGGCGGCCAGAAACATCCCGAGCATCAGCCCGGACAGGATCACCATGATCTGGCGGTGGGTCAGGGTGCCGTTCGAGACGGCATCCTCTCTGCCCTTGCGGGCAGCGAGGGAGGCGGGGGTCATGCGCGCTCCTGGCTGGTGGTGTCGGTCGCCGGCAGTACCTGCGAGCGGTGGGTCGTGACGTCGGTGTTGAAGCGGGAGAGCTGCTGAGCGAAGGCCCGCAGGTCGTCCTGGGACCACTCGGGCAGCAGGCGGGACAGCACGTCCGCGCGGGCGCGATGAATCTCCTCGAGGGTGTCGCGACCGGCCGGCGTGAGATCCAGCAACTGTGCGCGGCGGTCGTCCGGATCCGGGCTGCGGACGACCCAGCCGTGCCGCTCCAGGACCGGCACCTGGCGGCTCACGGTGGACAGGTCCAGGTACATCGCCGCAGCCAGCGTGGACAGGCGGGCCGGTGCCATGCAGGAGAGCCGGGCCAGCATGCTGACGGCGGACATCTCGACCGGGATGCCGCCGACGTCGACGATCGCGACGTGCAACTCTCGCAACCCACGGATCAGCGTCACGAGCTCGGTCGAGACGTCCTCGATGGGCGGCGTGATGACGTCGGTGCGGGCCATACGGCGGACTCCTGAGAAAAGATCGCTTGTGTCGTACAAGCATCGTTACTCAGTTGATTGGTCCGTGCAAGTTGTTGTGCCGTGCTCTACGTCACTCCCAGGTCAGGTGGTGACCGAGCCCCCGTGCTCGCAGGGCGAGGCATCGGCGTCGTCGAACCACGCGTGGTGCTCGCCGAGGTAGCGGAAGCACACGGTGCTGCCGAGCGGGACCGTCACGCTTGTGCTGCGTACGCCGCCGGCCCGGTTCTTGAGCTGGTGGACGCCGGGTGTCCAATCGTTGATGGTGCCCATCACCGAGACCGGCCCGTGGGGAGAGTCTGCGGGCAGCGTCCACGTGATCTTGGCTGTGCCTGCCTTCGGGGACCGGGTCACCTTGATGCTCATGGCTGTGAGTGTGCCCCCCGCGTAAAGAGGCCAATCGGGGGAAGGGGCGCCTGCTCTGCAGCGCTGTCCGTGACGGGCTTGGCACCCCCGGCAAAGGTGCGTACGTCGTCGTCCAGCACGACCCTGGCGCGACCCGAGGCGCGAGCGGCCCGTCGGGCCAGCCCGGCCGTGTCAAAGGGGGCAGCCGATCCGGCCAGCACGATGTTGCCGAATCGCCGTCCGCGCAGCACGGACGGGTCGGCGAGCATCGCGACGTGCGGGAACGCCGCCAACAGCGTCGCGACCTGCCCACGCGCAAAAGTCAGCGGCGGACCGTCGGCGATGTTGGCGACGTAGGTGCCCCCGGGTGTGAGCAGCGCGCGAACGCGCTCGACGTACTCCAGCGTCGTGCAGGCGACCGGGAGGCGGGCGCCGGTGAAGACGTCGCTGATCACGAGGTCGCTGCTCGCTGGCCTGAGCCCAGAGAGGCCATCCCTGGCGTCGCCGAGCTTGAGCCGGAACCCGGCCGTGCCCAGCTCACGCCGGACGATCTCCACCAGCAGGTCGTCAGCCTCGAGCACAAGCTGCGTCGACCCGGGGCGGGTGTGCGCGAGGTAACGGGGCAGCGTGCAGCCCCCACCGCCGAGGTGCAGGACGGTGAGCGGCTCGCCGGCTGGTGCCGACAGCTCGGCGACGTCGGCGATGAGCTGCACGTACGCGAACTCGAGATACGCCGGGTCGTCCAGGTGGATAAAGGACTGCGGGATGCCGTCGACCTCGAGCAGCCACCCGCCGGGGACGTTGGTGTCAGCCAGCAGCGCCGCCGTACCGAAGCGCACCGGCCAGGTCCCCGCGACGGGGTGTGGGGGCTTGCCGGGCCGGGGCATGCCACCAGCCTGCCCCGGCCAAGCGCGGGGTGACCTGCGTCACTAGGATCGAGCGATGTCTTTCAACCTCGCGATCATGCTCCGGGAGTCGGCCAACGCCCACCCGGACAAGCCCCTGGTGCACATCAATGACCTGACGTTCAGTTATGCGCAGGTCGACGAGCTATCCGGTCGCCTGGCCACCAGCCTGCTCGGCCTCGGCCTGCAGCGGGGCGACAAGGTCGCGGTGCAGTTGCCCAACGTGCCGCACTTTTTGTTTACCTACTTCGGCATCCTCAAGGCTGGCCTCGTGATGGTGCCGCTCAACCCGCTGCTCAAGGCGCCCGAGGTGGCCTACCACCTCGACAACAGCGACGCGAAGGTCCTGGTCACCTTCGAGTTGTTCGCGGACGAGGCTTACAAGGGCGTGCAGCAGGTCAGTGCGGGCGGCGGCGCCGAGATCCTCACGTACGTCGTCAACATGCCGGGCAATGACGCGCGCCCCGAGGGAACCAAGCACTACGACGAGCTCTACTTCGCCGACGACACCCGCAACATCGAGCCGATGGGGGCCGACGACACGGCCGTGGTGCTCTACACGAGCGGCACGACCGGTAAGCCCAAGGGCGCCGAGCTGACGCACTTCCAGCTCTACATGAACTGCACCATCGCCGGGCAGCTTTTCGCGTTCCGCGAAGACGACATCGGCGTCGCGGTCCTCCCGCTCTTCCACGTCTTTGGACTCTCCAGTGTCCTCAACGTCTCGGTGCGCTACGGCGGCACGATCGTGCTCATCCCACGGTTTGAGCTTGAGCCGGTCGTTGATGCGATCGAGAAGCACAGATGCACGATCTTCTCTGGCGTCCCGACGATGTACTTCGGTCTGCTCTCGATGGACACCGAGGGCCGCGACCTGTCCTCCTTGCGGGTGGGCTGCTCAGGTGGCGCGCCGATCCCGGGTGAGGTCATCAAGTCCTTCGAGGAGAAGTTCCCCGGCGTCGTCATCCTGGAGGGCTACGGCCTGTCCGAGAGTGCGAGCACCTGCACGTTCAACATCAATGCCGAGCAGCGCAAGGTGCTCTCGATCGGTAAGCCGATCTGGGGCGTCGAGGTCAAGGTCGTGGACGACGACGCCCCAGATCGGCTTACCGATCGAGAGCACCTTGCGCTGCTCGGCATTGATGTTGAACGTGCAGGTGCTC
>JBKJLP010000029.1:0-2610 GCA_046596735.1 Mycobacteriales bacterium
TGGGCGCTAACCTCGCTGCCGACGACGTCGAGCCCTACTTCGAGCGTGCGGATCTGCGGGATGGCTCGGGCCAACGATCGCAGTCGTTCCACCGCCTCCGGAGCATCCGCCGAATCGGTGAACGTCATCAGGACCAGGTGTCGGATCACCGGCGTAGCATAAGTGGAACGTCGTTCCGCTGAAAGGACCCGGTCGTGGTCGACATCGTCGAGGTTGGACCGCGTGACGGTCTGCAGAACGAGCCGGTGGTGCTGAGCACCGAGCAGAAAATCGAACTCGTACGCCGGTCCGTCGCTGCAGGCGCCCGCCGGGTCGAGCTCGCCTCGTTCGTCAACCCGCGGCTGGTGCCGCAGATGGCCGATGCCGAAGCAGTCCTAGCCGGGGTCGCGGACATCGAGGGCTTGGTGACCTCGGGACTGGTCCTCAACGAGCGGGGCGCCTTGCGGGCCCTGGAAACTGCGGTGCATGAGGTCAATGTCGTGGTTGTCAGCACGGACGCCTTTTCTCAGCGCAACAGCGGGATGCCGACCGAGGAGGCCGTGGCGATGGCCGGCCGGGTGGCCAAGTTCGTTGCCGCGGAGGGCCGGCCGGTGAGCGTCACCCTCGCCGCTGCGTTCGGCTGCCCGTTCTCCGGCGAGGTGCCGGTCGAGCGGGTCGCGGAACTCGCCCGGCAGTGCGCGGTCGACGGCGTCGGCGAGATCGCCCTGGCGGACACCATCGGCGTGGGGGTTCCCGCCGACGTACGGCGCCTGGTTGCTGCGGTCCGACGGGCCGTGCCAGCGCACGTGCGCTTGCGGGCTCACTTTCACAACACGCGCAACACCGGCTACGCCAACGCGGTCGCGGCGGTCGAGGAAGGCCTCGACGTGCTGGATGCGTCGATGGGTGGCATCGGTGGTTGCCCGTTCGCGCCCAACGCCACCGGAAACATCGCCACTGAGGACCTCGTCTACCTGCTGCACCGCAGTGGTCTGCCGACCGGGCTGGACCTCGACCTGCTCGCCGAAGGCGCGATCTGGGTGGGAGAGCAGCTCGGCAAGGAAGTACCGGGATTGTTGTCCCGTGCCGGCGCCTTTCCGAGCTAGAGGTTGGCGCCGGGCTTGACCAAGCCCAGCAGCGCAGAGCCGACGACGCAGACCCAGATGGCCGCGACGAACGGTTGGCTGCCGACGATGGAGCGGGTGATGTCGCGCTCGACCTCGGGGGTGCTGCCGGTGGTCATCAGCGACATGAAGGCAGGCGCGAACGGGCGCAGGCGGAACCGGATGCAGACTCCGGCCGCAATCGCGATGCCGTACAGCCCGACCTTGGCGCCCAGCCACCTGGGGTTAGTCGTCACGCCAAACGGCTCGTCCACCGTGAGTGTGTAGATCGCGGCGCCGAGCATCCCGGTGATGACGGTGAAGCGGGCCAGCAGATCGAGCTGCTTGATTCGCTTGTGCAGCCGGCTGTCATGCATCAGGTGGTCCGCCAAAACCAGCCCGAACCAGACTGCCGAGGCCAGCCAGATCACGACCAGCGGCCAGCCGTAGAACGTGTCGCGGCCGTAGTCATCGAGCGCCATCAACGTGACGCCCGACGGCAGGAACAGCACGAGGCACAGCCGCGGGGACACATCGAGCCAGGCCATGATCTTGAGCGCGGTTGTGCGGGCCTCGTTGCCGAGTTCGGGCTTGAGGACGTAGCGGCTGGAGTAGAAGACACCGAGGTCGGCGCCGAGCCAGTAGGTCAACAACATGATGTGCAGGAGAAGTGCCAGGCCGTACGGGAGCGACTCCACGTCAGGAGCGCTTGAGGTACTGGCCGGTGAACTCGGCCGACACCTTGCCGTCGACGTAGACCGGGTTGCCGCGCACCATGGTGGTGACGGGCCAGCCCTTGACCGTCTCGCCTTCGAACGGGCAGTGGTCCTGTGCCGACTGGCACAGCTCGGTCGTGACGACCTGCTCGAGGTTCATGTCGACGATGGCGAGGTCGGCGTCGGCCCCGACCGCGATCGTGCCCTTGCGGCCGAACAGGCCGAAGGTCTGGGCCGGCTTGGCGCTGACAACCTCCGCGATCCGGGCCAGGGAAAGGCCGCGCTTGTGCACACCCTCGCTGAGCATCACCGGGTAGAGCAGGGCGGTGCCACCGAAGCCCGGCTGCGCCGGCCAAAGGTCGACGCCCTTCTCGGCCTCCATGCAGCAGGCGTGGTCGCTGGCGACCGTCCCGACCTCACCGCGAGCCAGGGCGGCCCACAGAGCGGCGTTGTCGCTCTTGGTGCGGATCGGTGGATTGACCTTGCCGCCCAGGCCGCCACGCGCGTCGAGTGTCTCGTGGTCGAGCGCCAGGTGGTGCAGCGTCGTCTCGCGGTTCATGTCCATGCCCGGGTAACGGCGGCCGAGCTCGACGGCGGTCTCCATGGCGAGCTGGCTGGACAGGTGCAGCAGGTTGAGGTTGACCTTGGTCGCGTCGGCCAGGACGCCGGCCTCCTCGATCGCGAGGCGCTCGGTCAGCGGCGGACGGCCTGCGGAGTACTCCGCGAGGCCGCTGACGGGCGCATCGTTCTTGGCTCGCTCGATGAAGACCCGCATCAGCTCGGCCTGCTCGCAGTGCAGGCTGACCGACAGA
>JBKJLP010000176.1:0-4459 GCA_046596735.1 Mycobacteriales bacterium
CCGTGTTGATCGCCCGGATGTGGTGCTCGTGCCCGTGCTCGACGCCCTTGCCGTGAGCGAGGTCCACGCCGAGCGAGGTGCCGTAGAGCGCCGACTCGATGTCATGCGTGGCCAGCGCATTGCCCGCGAACAGCACATCGACATAGCCGGCTTCGACGAGCGCGACCATCGCCGGCGCCGCTCCCGTGTGGACCACCGCCGGACCGCCCACCCACAGGATGCGACCGCCTTCGGCCTTAATCTCGCGCATGCGGGTGGCGATCTGGCGGACCAGTAAGGCTTGGGGCTTCTCGCTGGACACCGACGAACTCATGAACTCAAACGCATCGTTGGCGCTGTGCTCGCGGGGCGGCAGCACGACGCGTACGCCCGTGGCGCCGCAGACGACCTGATCCCCGGCGCGTACATCGGAAACCGGGACGGTGTGCACGCGGCCGCTGAGCACGACGAGTCCGCAGTCCATCTCTGGCTGCTCCACCGGGATCCAGTTCTCGGCGATCCGTACGACGGTTTCGAGGTTGGTCGTGGAGTAGAAGTCGTCGGGGAAGACTCCGTCGCGCTCGCACGGCTTCACCACAGCCATCCCGGGGTCCACGAGGTTGACCCCGTGGGCCTGTAGGCGCATCAGCAGCCGCTGCAGGGACTCGTCGTCCTCGGACGTCACCGTGATTTTCGCGTACGACTCGTCGTCGTGAGCCCGGCCCACGTCGAGCCGGTCGATGCGGTAGTCGCCGCCGTAACCGAGCACGTCGTCCAAGACGAGCGCAAGGACCCCGGAATCCATCAGGTGTCCGCTGACCTCGACGGTGTCACTGGCCGGCACGCGGTGCTCCCTGTTCTCGAGGTGACGGGTGGTCAGACGACAGCGCCGTCATCGGGGCCGCGGTCGATGTCCGGAGCATCGCGCATGTGCCAGACCAGAGCGCCAGCGCCCCCGACCATCAGGGCGATCCCGACCGTGCCCAAACCGGTGGAGGACACCTGGCCGAGAACGTTGGGGGCGAAGACCAGGAGGAAGCCGACAACGATGCAGACCAAGGCGCCGACCGTGTGCCGCTTGACCTTTGGCACCGGCGGCGGGGGAGGCGGGACGTAGTGGCCGTCGTCGTCGAGAGCCTCAGGTTCCAGCCAGGCCGGTAGGGCGGCATCCTGATCGGCAGCGTCCCGCGGATGACGCGCGGGCGAGATCTGCGGGGTAGCCGGTGCCGGAGTGGGATCCACGTCTTCGGTGACCGGCCAGCGCGGGACGGGGGTGTCCTCGTTGTCCTTGGTCCAGCCTTCGACGATCTGCCGCCAGGCCTCGTCCGGGTCGGCCTCGGCGGGCTCCTTGGCCTCGGCGGCCTTGGTCAGGGACGCGGGCACGCCTGGCGCGGCGGGCAGGACCGGCGGCGCCAGCACCTTCACGGCGGCGGTCCGCGGGATCGGCTGGATGAAGCCGGCCACGCCGGCCTCGGGCTCCTCCTCGGCGAGCAGCGCCGTGAGGTCGGCAATCTCGGCACCGACCACGGCTCGTGCCTCGTCGGCCCGGCTCGGGTCCACCCACAGGCGGTCCAGCGGTCGGCGGGGCAAAGCGACAGCGCGGGACACCGTGTCGACACCGCTGGCCGGTTCGACGAAGGCGGCCACCCCGACGGCGGCGAGGCTGCCGAGCATCGTCTCGGACAAGCGCGGGTCGAGGTCGACGAGCGCGCCCCAGTCGCTGGTCGAGGCGAGCCCATTGTCGCGGCGACCCGACGGGGTGGGTTCGTCAGGGGAGTGGGTCATGGCGCGTGGATCTCAGCCGGCCTCGGCGCCCGCGTGGGCCCGGATGAAGTCCAGGCTGCCTGCGAAGATCGCCGGAGCGTCGTTGTCCAGCGTGGCCACGTGGTAGCTGTTCTCGAGCACGCGCTCTTCTATGGTGCCGCCCGCGCAACCCGCCAGCAGCAGCCGACCGCTGAGGGGCTCGACGACGTGGTCGACCCGACTGCGATAGGCCAGCACCGGGCAGGTGATCTTGGCTAGGTCGCCGCGGACAACAGGCCAGGCACCCATCAGCGAAGCGAAGGCCTTCAGGGGCGTCTTGCCGTACGCCAGTTCCTCGACACCCTCTTTTTTGATGTCGCTGCCGATGCCCGGCCTGGACGCCAGCACCTTGGACAACAGCGGCGCGAGCTTGGCGTCTTTACGCTCGGTCGCGAGTGCCGCGTTGACCGTCACGACGCCGGCGACCTCATCGCCGCGCAGCTCGGCGAGGCGCAGGACAAGCGTGCCGCCCATGGACAGACCCATCGCAAACACGCTGGTGCAACGGCCGCGCAGGTCGTCGAACGAGCGCTCGATCTCGCCGTACCAATCGGGCCAGCGGCTGGTGTTCATGTCCTGCCAGCGCGTCCCGTGTCCGGGCAGCCGCGGAGCCGCGACGGTGATGCCGGCTGCGGCGAGGTGCTCGGCCCAGGGCCGCATCGACTGGGTCGTCCCGGTGAAGCCGTGGCTGAGCAGCACCCCGACAGGCCCCCCGGGAAGGTCGATGGGCTCGGCGCCGGGCAGCACGGTCACGGTTACCTCGATCTGTTGGGACGCGGCGTGGGCTGGCCGCAGAGGACGGGTTCACGAACGAACAGCCATGGTCGCACGCGATCCTGGCGGAGACGTCATTGCTCGTGGGCCTCCGCGGGCCTAGGTTGGTGTCCTGACCCGGCGTGCGCCGCGGTGAGTCTTCCCGAGGAGGTGGCGCAGTGGGTTACTGGATCGTCAAAGCGATCTTGACTCCCATTCTGCGCCTGCTGTTCCGGCCCTGGGTCGAAGGCGGCGAGCATGTCCCGGCCGACGGTGGCGCGATCATGGCCAGCAATCACCTGTCGTTCAGCGACTCGATCTTTCTGCCGCTGGTCGTCCAGCGCCGCATCACGTTCCTCGCCAAGGCCGACTACTTCACCGGCAAGGGCGTTAAGGGCAGGCTGACGCGCGGCTTCTTCTCCGGTGTCGGTCAGGTACCGATCGACCGCAGTGGCGGCGCAGCGTCGGAGGCTGCTCTGAGCACCGGCAAGCGGATCCTGACCGAGGGCAACCTGCTCGGCCTTTACCCCGAGGGCACCCGGTCGCCGGACGGTCGGCTCTACCGCGGCAAGACCGGCGTCGCCCGGATGGCGCTCGAGGCCGGCGTCCCGGTTCTGCCGGTCGCGATGATCAACACTGACGTCGTCCAGCCGACCGGCAAGAAGATCCCGCATCTGGGTCGGGTCGGCATCCGGATCGGCCGACCGCTGGACTTCAGCCGCTATCAGGGCATGGAGGGCGACCGCTTCGTCCTGCGCTCGATCACCGACGAGATCATGTACGAACTCATGCTGCTGTCCGGCCAGGAATACGTCGACCAGTACGCCACCAGCGCCAAGGCCGACATCGAGGATGCCCGCGTCGCCGCCGGTGAAGCCATGGTCAGCAGCAGCCCGACAGCCCCCGCCCGCCGCGCCAGCTGAGCCACTCCCCGGAGGCTGAGCCTCAGACCGCCCAGTCCTTGGCCCGCTCAAGCGCCCGGGTCCAGCGCACGTGCGTGCCGTCGTCGCGGACGTCGTCGGTCGGCGCAAAGCTGCGGTCGAGCTGCCAGACCTCGCGCAGCTCATCGGAGCTTGACCAGACGCCGGTGCCTAATCCGGCCAGGAAGGCGGCGCCCAGCGCGGTGGTCTCCAGGACCTGTGGGCGTTCGACTGGCACGCCGAGTTGATCGGACTGGATCTGGCACAGCAGATTGTTGGCGCTCGCCCCACCGTCGACCTTGAGCGATGGCACGGTCACCCCGGCCTCGTCAGTCATGGCGTCGACGACGTCACGCACCTCGAAGGCGATCGCGTCCAGCGTCGCCCTGGCCAGGTGGGCCCGGGTCGTCCCGCGGGTCAGTCCAAGGATCGTGCCGCGCGCATCGGGATCCCAATGGGGAGCGCCCAGGCCGGTCAGTGCGGGGACGAACACCACGCCCCCGCTGTCGGGAACAGAGTCGGCCAAGGCCTCGATCTCTCCCGCGGTGCCGATCAGCTGCAAGCCGTCGCGCAGCCACTGGACCGCCGAGCCCGTGACGAAGACGGATCCCTCCAGCGCGTAGACCAGTGACCGGTCGGGCTTCATCCACGCGACCGTGGTGAGCAACCGCTCGGACAGCACGGGCTGGTCCCCGGTGTTCACGAGCACGAACGAGCCGGTGCCGTAGGTGCACTTTGAGGTCCCCGGCGCGAAGCAGCCCTGGCCGAACAGCGCGGCCTGCTGGTCACCGGCGATCCCGGCGATCGGCAGGTCCAGACCGAGGAAAGCTGTGGGGTCGGTCCGCCCGATCTCGCCGTACGACGCAACGACCTCAGGCAGAGCCGACCGAGGGACGCCGAACAGCCCGCACAGTTCGTCGCTCCAGTCGCCGGTGCGCAGGTCGTACAGCAGCGTGCGGCTGGCGTTGCCGGCGTCGGTGACGTGCCGCTTCCCGCCGGTGAGC
>JBKJLP010000280.1:0-2685 GCA_046596735.1 Mycobacteriales bacterium
CCCTGGTACTTCTCGCAGATGGCCTTGACGGACTCGGCCTCGATGCGCGCCTGTGCGGGGTCATAGACGCCGCAGGGCAGGTCACAGTGGGCAGAGACGACGGTGGTGGGGCTGAACCGCATGATGTGTTCCTTCCGGTCGGTTCCTTCAGCCCGACCCTAGTGCGTGGGAGTCAGACGTGCGCATCCGGAGGGTGCTCGTCCGTGGGCCGTCGATGGTGCCGACCCTGCGCGACGGCGACCACCTAGTCGTACGCAGAGGCGCCAGCATCGCCTCAGGCGACCTGGTGGTGGCTCGGTTCCGCTCGCAGCCCGACCTGCTCGTGGTGAAGCGGGCCATCGAGGAGAGCGACGGGGGCTGGGTGGTGCACTCGGACAACCCTTACGCGCCAAGCCTCACGGGCGTCGGTGACGTCGAGGCCAAGGTCGTGTTGCGCTACTGGCCGCTCACTCGCTGGCGAGTGCTGGGGCGGACGCGTCTTTCGCGCTGATCTGCGCAGGGTCGTCGACATCCACGGGAATCGGCCAGGCGATGGCCAGCCCAGGGTCGAGGGGATTGACGGCGGTGCCCGCCATGCCCGGCACCCACTCTGCGTCGAAGCAGTAGAGATACTGAGTGGGTGCATCCCCGACCGACTGGAAGCCGTTGCACACCCCTTGAGGTACGAGAACCTGACAGCCAGCCACCAGCGGCAGAGTGACGACAGCTCCGTACGTGTCGCTGCCTGCTCGGGTGTCGACGTAGGCCCCAAACGCCTCGCCGGCGGCGATGGCAACGAGCTTGTGCATGGCCTCACCGTGCAGGCCTCGTAGCGCGCCGGGGCCGGTCTCGGTGAGGTTGACCTGCTGCCACGGGCCGAGGTCGGGCAGACCAGCCTCTCGCCAGGAGGACTGGCGATAGAACTCCCGCACGGTCCCGCGGGCGTCCGTCACCTGCTTCATGGTGATCAGGAGCAGTCCGTCGATCGCCGTCTTCTCGACGGTCATGGGGGTCACGACGGCAGGGGAACTGGACACGGCATAACCCTAGGGGACGCGACTGAGGAACTCCTTCGTGCGCTCCTGCTGCGGATTGTCCAGGACGTCCGCGGGAGTGCCGGACTCCACGACGACGCCGGCGTCCATGAAGACCACCTGGTCGGCGACCTCGCGCGCGAAGCTCATCTCGTGGGTGACCACGACCATGGTCATGCCGTCGCCGGCCAAGGTCCGCATGACCTCGAGCACCTCACCGACGAGCTCGGGATCGAGGGCGCTGGTGGGCTCGTCGAAGAGCATCAGCTTGGGCTCCATCGCGAGCGCTCGGGCGATGGCGACCCGCTGCTGTTGCCCACCGGATAATTGCGCGGGGTAGGCGTCGGCCTTGTCCTCGAGGCCCACGCGGGCAAGCAGAGTTCGCGCCCAGCCTTCGGCGTGTCCCTTGGTCATCTTGCGTACGCGGACCGGCGCCTCCATGACGTTGCCGAGGGCGGTCATGTGCGGGAACAGGTTGAAGCGCTGAAAGACCATGCCGATGTCGGCCCTCGCCCGGGCAGTCTCCTTCTCCTTCAGCTCATAGAGCTTGCCGGCCCTCTCGCGGTAGCCGACGAGGTGGCCATCAACGGACAGCCGGCCGGCGCTCACCTGCTCCAGGTGGTTGATGCATCGGAGGAAGGTCGACTTGCCCGATCCCGACGGGCCGAGCAGGCACATCACCTCGCCGCGCTCGACGCACAGGTCAATGCCCTTGAGTACCTCGAGCCGACCAAAGGACTTGTGGACGACTTCGGCCACGACCATGGGGGGTGCGTTGTCGTGTGCGCTCACAGTCGCGGCCGCCCTCGTACGTTGTTGAGCAGTTTACCGAGCACGGTGGGTTCGGTCTCGCGCGTGCCGCGGTTAAAGCGCCGCTCAAGGAAGTACTGCCCGATGCTGAAAACGCTGGTGAGGAGCAGGTACCAGAGCGAGACCGTGAACAGCAGCTCGATCACCTGCAGGTTGCGGGTGTAGACCGAGACAGCGGACAGGAGCAGCTCGCTGTACTGGATCGTGTACGCCAGCGACGAGGTCTTGAGCATGTTGATGAACTCGTTGCCGGTCGGCGGGATGATGACCCGCATCGCCTGCGGCAGGACGACGCGGCGCAGCGTCTGCGCGCGGGTCATGCCCAGGGCCTGAGCCGCCTCGGTCTGGCCTTCGTCGACCGAGCTGATCCCCGAGCGCACGATCTCTGCCATGTAGGCACCCTCGTTGATGCCCAGCCCGAGCAGAGCAGCGACGAAGGGGGTCATCAGGTCGCTCGTCGGACGTCCTCCGATCGTTGCGAAGACCAGCGCGAGGTTGTACCAAATCAGCAGTTGGACGAGCACCGGCGTGCCGCGAAACAACCAGATGTAGAACCACGCCACGGTGCTCGTCACCGGGTTGTGCGACAGCCGCATCACGGCGAAGAGCACACCGAGTCCGACGCCCATGGCCTGGGCCAGAACGCTGATCAGCAGGGTCCGCCCGGCACCGCGGATGACGTTCTCCGCGGTGAAGAACTCGCCGGTGGTCCCGTAGTCGATGTCGGCCTGCGAGAAGGCACGGACCAGCCACGCGATCGCGAGTACGACAAGCAGCGCGCTGACCCACCGCCCGTAGTGGCGGACGGGAACAGCGACGAGGTGCTCCGGGCTGGCCTGGGTCGAGGGCTCCCCGGTCCGGG
>JBKJLP010000315.1:0-8294 GCA_046596735.1 Mycobacteriales bacterium
GCCGCCCTGGCAGCGACGACCCTCGTCCTGACCACGGACGACACTGGCTGGCTGTCGTGGGCGCTGGCGATCACCGGACTGCTCGCCCTGATCGATGCCCTGCACGCCGACCGGCGGGTGGTCGCTGTCGCTGGCGCGCTGCTGCTATCCGCCAGCTCCTGGGTACGCCTGGCCGATGCCGGGGTCCTGGCGCCCGAGCCGTACGTCGTGCCGCTGGGCCTCGCTGCCCTCGCGCTTGGCTGGCTGCGGGTGCGCCGAGCGCCGGCGACGCGGTCGTTCGCGGCCTACGGGGCTGGCCTGTCGCTGCTGCTCCTCCCCAGCCTGGTGGCGAGCTTCGACGATGCGACCGCCGGCCGGCCACTGTTGTTAGGTCTGGCGGCGCTGGTGGTCTTGCTCGTCGGGGCGCGCGCGCGATTGCAGGCACCGCTGGTGCTCGGCGGGGTTGTCATGGCTATCGACGCGTTGCAACTGCTCGGTCCCTACGCCGCGGCTCTGCCCCGCTGGCTAACCCTGGGCGGCGCCGGGTTGTTGCTGGTGGCCGTCGGCGCGACCTACGAGCAGCGTCGGCGCGATATCACTCGACTGCGCGAACGGTTCGACGCCCTCACCTAGGTCAGGTACGACTAAAGCAGCCCTTGCAGAGCCTCATCCTTGGCCCGCGCCGTCTCAGCGAGCTCGGCCTGGAACTGCTGCATCCGCGTACGCAGTCGTTCGTCCGACACGCCCAAAATCCGCACCGCGAGCAGTCCGGCGTTGCGCGCTCCACCGATGGAGACGGTGGCCACGGGCACCCCGGCCGGCATCTGCACGATCGACAGCAGGGAGTCCATGCCGTCCAAGTGGGCTAGGGGCACTGGCACGCCGATCACCGGAAGCGCCGTCATCGACGCGACCATGCCGGGCAGGTGCGCGGCGCCGCCGGCTCCGGCAATGACGACCTGCAGCCCTCTACCGGCCGCGGCCTCCGCCCACTCGAGCATGCCGCGCGGGGTGCGGTGCGCCGAGACGACGCGCACCTCGGCGGGCACGTCGAACTCGGCGAGCGCCTCAGCGGCCGCCTGCATGACGGGCCAATCGGAGTCGCTGCCCATGACGATCCCGACGCGCGGAGTGCTCATGTCGGAAGCGTCCCATCCCGCAGGTAGGCCGCGCCCTCGCGGGCCCGACGTCGTACGTCGTCAAGGTCAGACCCCAGCGCGGTGACGTGACCGATCTTGCGGCCGGGGCGTACTTCCTTGCCGTACAGGTGGATCTTGAGCGCTGGGTCGCGGGCAAACAGCATGTGCAGCCGCTCGTCCAGCCCCTCCTCGAGGCCACCGAGCACATTGGCCATGACCACCACCGGCGCGGTCTGCGTCGTCGTGCCGAGCGGGTAGTCGAGCACCGCCCGCAGGTGCTGCTCGAACTGCGACGTGCGCGACCCCTCGATGGTCCAGTGACCGGAGTTGTGCGGCCGCATCGCGAGTTCGTTGACGCAGATGCCGTCAGTGGTCTCGAACAGCTCGACGGCGAGCACCCCGACCACGCCCAGCTCGTCGGCGAGCCGCAAGGCGAGTTGCTGCGCCTCGATGGCCCGCTCCTCGGTCAGCCCAGGAGCGGGCGCCACGACCTCGACGCAGATGCCGTCCTGC
Organism: Mycobacteriales bacterium; assembly: GCA_046596735.1. GTDB lineage: Bacteria > Actinomycetota > Actinomycetes > Mycobacteriales > SCTD01 > RYN-124. The sequence goes on from JBKJLP010000315.1 coordinate 1,632, forward strand.
TGCACGGTCTCCACGACCGGCCAGGCCGCCGCCTGGCCGTACGGCGAGCGCGCGACGACGGCGGCGAGTTCGCGCTGCAGCGGCACCAGCGCCTCGGCCAGGAGCCGGATGCCCGACCCGATGACCTCAGCCGCTTCGGCGGCGTCCGCGACGATCCACACGCCCTTGCCGTCGTAGCCACCGGTGGCGGCCTTGAGCACGATGGGCCAACCGTTGTGGCGAGCGAAGCCCTCGACATCGGCGAGGGTGGCGACCGGAAGAAAAGCCGGCACCGGGATGCCCAGCCCAGCGAGCCGCTCGCGCATGATCAGTTTGTCCTGAGCGTGGCGCAGGGCGACCGAACCGGGATGGACGTTGTAGCCATCGGCTTCGAGCGCCGCGATCAGGTCGCTGGGGACGTGCTCGTGGTCGAAGGTGACCACTTCGCACTCGGCGGCGAAGGCGCGCAGATCCTCGAGCGACGTGTGGTCACCGAGCTCGACCCCGTTGGCCACGAGCGCCGCGCTGTCGTGCGTCTTGTCGGCCAGCACCCGTAGCGAGAGCCCCAGAGCGATCGCCGCCTGATGGGTCATCCGGGACAACTGACCGCCGCCGACCATGCCGACGACCGGCAGCCCCATCGCGCCGCGCACCACCCGTCTCTCGCTCACCCGACGAGCCGGTCCCGCAGCGCTGCCTGGTGATCGGGGCCGAAGCCGGTCTCGGTGAGCCAGGCCTGCACGCCGCCCCGCTCGTCAAGCCGGTCGAGGAAGTGCCACATCGACTCGGCGTGCGGGCGCATGTCGTCCAGGCTGCGCCTCGTCATGTCGTCGGCGTAGGTCGGTGAGTTGGTCAGCCGATCCCGGATCGCTTCGATCCGCTCCGCCGTCAGCGCATAGTCCGCGACGACGTCCTCGCGCGAGACGCCTGCGACGATGAGCGCCAAGGCGCACAGCACGCCGGTGCGGTCCTTGCCCGCCGCGCAGTGCACCACCGCGGTGCCGCACTCCGGTTCGGCCAGCACGTGCATGGCCCGGGCTACCTCAGCGCCCGCCTCGTCGAGGTAGCCGAGGTAGAAGTGGGACATGTCATTGTCGTAGCGCTTCTCGTGCGGGATCACCCGGCTGGCGTCGTACGTCCTCGGATCCCAGCCCGGGATGAAGTTGAGGTTGACGTGCCGCACACCCGCGGCGATCAACGGGCCCGGGCCTTCGCCCTCGACCTCGGCCGGGGTACGCAGGTCGAGCACGGTACGCAGCCCGACCTCGCCGAGCAGGTGGGCGACATCCTTTTCGGTGAGTCCCTGCAGGTTGTCGCTGCGCAGCAGGACCCGGGGCATGGTCGTCCGGCCATCAGCGGTCGCGAGTCCGCCCAGGTCGCGAACGTTGACGGCTCCTTCGAGGTCGAGCCAGCGGTCCACGCTCACAGGCCCAGCTCGCGGGCGATCAGCATCTTCTGCACCTCGCTGGTGCCCTCACCGATTTCCAGGATCTTGGAGTCGCGGTACTGGCGGGCGACGGGGTATTCGTTCATGAATCCGTAGCCGCCGTGGATCTGGGTGGCTTCTCGGGCGTTGTCCATGGCGGCGTTGGAGGAGACCAGCTTGGCGATCGCCGCTTCCTTCTTGAAGGGCTGGCCGGCCAGCATCTTGCAGGCCGCGTCGTAGTAGGCGACCCGGGCGACGTGGGTGCGCGCCTCCATCTCGGCGATCTTGAAAGAGATCGCCTGGTTCTGCCCGATCGGCCGACCGAAGGTCTCGCGCTCCTTGGCGTACTTCAGGCTCTCGTCGACGCAGCCCTGGGCCGCGCCGACCGCCAGCGCACTGATGGCGATGCGACCCTCGTCGAGGATTTGCAAGAACCCGGCGTAGCCGCGCCCTCGCTCACCGAGCAGGTTGGCTTCCGGGACATGTACGTCGTCGAAGCTCAGCGGGTGGGTGTCCGAGGCGTGCCAACCAACTTTGTTATAGGCCGGCTCGGCGGTGAACCCGGCGGTGGGGACGGGCACGAGGATTGAGGAGATCTCCTTTTTGCCGCTGGCGGTTTCGCCGGTGACGGCGGTCACCGTGACCAGGGTGGTGATGTCGGTGCCGCTGTTGGTGATGAAGGCCTTGGTGCCGTTGATGACCCACTCGCCATCGACCAGCTTGGCCGTCGTCCGGGTGCCGCCGGCGTCGCTGCCCGCCCCGGCTTCGGTCAAGCCGAAGGCGCCGAGCGCGGTTCCCGCGCAGAAGGCCGGCAGCCACTGCTGCTTTTGCTCCTCAGTCCCGAAGCGGAAGATGGGCATCGCTCCCAGCGAGCAACCGGCCTCGAGGGTGATGGCGACACTCTGGTCGACGCGGGCGAGTTCTTCGATGGCCAGACAGAGCGCGAAGTAGTCGCCGCCCATGCCGCCGTACTCCTCCGGGAACGGCAGACCGAACAGGCCCATCTCGCCCATCTGGCGGACGACGTCGTACGGGAAGGTCTTGGTGGCGTCATGGTGCGCCGCGACCGGCGCCACCACCTCGCGAGCGAAGGCTTCGACCGTCTTGCGCAGCTGCTCCTGCTCACTGTCGAGCCGGGTGTCGAGCACGGATCTCCTCCAGGTCAGCGGTGTGCGTCCATCGTCCCACGCGCCGGTATCCTCACCTGATGACCGCATCCTCCCGGGCCGATGTCTCACGCCCTGGCCTGATGAGCGGTCTCGTGATGCGGGTGCGGGCCGCCTTCCACGAGCTGGCCAAGTTTGGCACCGTCGGCGCGATGGCCTTCGTGATCGACATCACGATCTTCAACGTCATGTTGCACCTGACGGACAAGCCGCTGACGTCCAAGGCGGTCTCGACCATCATCGCCGCGACGTTCGCTTTCGTGCTCAACCGGGCGTGGTCGTTCCGGCACCGTCAGCGCACGACGGTCCAGCGGGAGTACACGCTGTTCTTTGTCCTCAACGCGATCGGCCTCGCCATCGCGCTTGGGTGCCTGTTCGTCTCCCACTACCTGCTCGGCTTCGAGAGCAAACTCGCTGACAACGTCTCGGCGAACGGGTTCGGGCTCGTGCTTGGCACGACCTTCCGTTTCTGGTCCTACCGACGGTTTATCTGGGCCAAGCCCGCTGCCGTTGCCGCGGCCGACCTTGACGGCGACCCAGCAGCCCACGCCGTCATCGAGGACGTCGCCGACGGAACCCTGCACCCGCCCAAGCACGCGATACCTGAGGCCTGAACCCTCCTGTCCCCGGCAGGTGGGCAAGCGAGCTGCCGCTAGCGTTCCCCTGGTGGAGGTGGCTGCTGGCGAGCGCTGGGTTGCTCTGCTACGGAACGTGATGCTTGGCCGCGAGGGGCTGCACCGCGATGTTTTGCTCGAAGTGGTGACTGCGGCCGGCGGGCACCAACCCCAGTCGTACCTCACGACGGGCAACGTGACGTTCGCCGCCCACTCGGATGCCGTGCTGGACGTGGTGAACCAGCTCGAATCGTCGGTGGCCGACGTGCTTGGACGACACGAAATGATCGCGGTGCGCTCGCGCGAGTGGCTGCGAGCCTTGGTCGAGCGCGACCCGTTCGGCGCCTATGACGAGCAGGCATGGCATCAGGAGGCCGCGTTCCTGTCGGCGTCCGCACAGCCGCTGGTGCAGCCGAGCATCCCGAAAACGGGATCGACGGTCGTCGTGGAGCTGGGCTCCCGCGAGCTGCTGACTGTTCGCCCGGTAGGCGGGCCGAGAGGCCCCCACGCAAATCCCCTGCTTGAGAGGCTGACGGGGGCTCCAGCGACCTCGCGAGGGTGGCGCACGTTGCGGCGACTAGCGAGGGATGCACATAGCGCCTAGCGGCGCGGAAGGCTAGGACGCGCAGCTAGACCGGCGTGACGCCGTGGCGTCGGCGACTGAACGACCGGTCCTTGGTACGCAAGGCGCGGTAGCGGGCGATCAGCTCAGCACGCAGGTCTTCCGGCTCGACGATGCCGTCGATGACCAGCTCTGCGGCCAGGCGTACGACGTCGATGTCGAGCTCGTACGCCGCCCGCTTGTCAGCCACGAACGCCTCGCGCTCGTCCTCGGGCAGCGCGGCGATCTTGTTGGCGTAGACGGCGTTGACGGCGGCCTCGGCTCCCATCACGGCGATCTTGGCCGTCGGCAGGGCCAGGCAGGCGTCCGGCTCGAAACCAGGACCCGCCATCGCGTAGAGACCCGCGCCGTAGGCCTTGCGCACGATGACGCTGATTTTGGGCACGGTCGCCTCACAGACGGCCGTGATCATCTTGGCGCCGTGGCGGATGATGCCCTCGCGCTCCACGACCGACCCCACCATGAAGCCGGGGACATCGGACAGGAACAGCAGCGGGATGTTGAACGCGTCGCAGGTCTGGATGAAGCGCGCCGCCTTGTCGGCCGTGTCGATGAACAGCACGCCACCCTTGAACATCGGGTTGTTGCCCAGGATGCCGACAACCTGCCCGTCGAGGCGCGCGTAGCCGACGGTGAGCTCCTTCGCCCACAGCGCGTGGACCTCCAGCCAGGAACCCTCGTCCACGATCCCGCTGATGTAGCGACGCATGTCGAACGCCTGCCGCTCACTGGCCGGCACCAGTGCCCGCAGGTCGATCGCCTTGGGGTCCGCCGGCTCCGCGGCCGGGGGCTTTTCGGTCCACGACGACGGGAAGTACGACAGGTAGCGCCGGACCGTCTCCAGAGCGTCCTGCTCGGTCTTGACCAGGAAGTGCCCGACGCCGGACTCCTTGCAGTGCACGGCCGCGCCGCCCATCGCCTCGAGCGTCGTCTTCTCGCCCGTGACCATCTCGACCATCCGGTCCGAGCCGAGGTACATCGAGGCGTTGCCCTCGACCATCACCACGACGTCGCAGAACGCCGGGATGTAGGCGCCACCGGCAGCCGACGGGCCGAACAGTGCGCAGATCTGCGGGATCGCCCCGCTGGCGCGCACCTGGGTATGGAAAATCTTGCCGGCGCCGCGGCGGCCCGGAAAAAGGTCGACCTGGTCGGTGATGCGAGCGCCGGCCGAGTCAACAAGCCACACCATCGGCACGCCGGTCCGATAGGCGGTTTCGATGATGCGGATGATCTTTTCGACCGTCCGAGCGCCCCACGAGCCGGCCTTCACCGTCGAGTCGTTGGCCATGACGCAGACCGGCCGACCGTCCACCGTCGCCGTCCCGGTGACGACGCCGTCGGCGGGCAGGTCACCGGCGAGCGCATTCGCGTAGAGCCCGTCCTCCACGAACGATCCCTCGTCCGTGAGCAGCGCGACCCGTTCGCGGGCGAAGAGCTTGCCCTTCGCGCCGTTGGCGTCGTGGTACTTCGCCGCCCCACCGCGCTCGACCTGAGCCCGCAACTCAGCGAGGTGGGCGTGGCCGGGATCAGCGGTCGGGTCGGTAGGCGTCTGCGCATCGGTGGTCACGTCGGGAGAGCCTGCCACGGTCGCCGAGGGTGCGGGGAGCTAGGCGGAGCGGCCGCCCTTCGCCGCCTGCTCGACGGCCGCGCGCAGGCCCGGGTCGGACGGCACCACCTGGGGCCGGAAGCGCCCGACGACCTCGCCATCGGCGGACAGCAGCCACTTCTCGAAGTTCCACTTCACGTCACCGGCCTCGCCGTCGGCGTCGGTGGCCTGGACGAGCTCGGCAAACAGCGGGTCTCGGTCGTCGCCGTTGACGTCGACCTTGCCCAGCATCGGGAAGGTCACGCCGTAGGTCGCCGAGCAGAATTCGGCGATCTCCTCGGCCGTGCCGGGCTCCTGACCGAGGAACTGGTTGCACGGGACGCCGATCACCGTCAGGCCGTCGAGTTCGGCGTGCAACTGCTCTAACTCGGCGTACTGCGGCGTGAGGCCGCACTTGGAGGCGACGTTGACGACGAGCGCCGCGTTGCCATCGGTGAGCGCACCGAGCGTCGTCGTCTCGCCGGTCAAGGTCTGGACCGTCAGGTCGAGCAGGGACAAGGGGAACTCCTCAAGAGCGCTAGAGCGGGGTGAGTTGCGTACGGGGGCCCGCTCGCAAGATCTGTGACGGCAAGGTGCGCCCGACAAGGCGCTCGGCCTCGCGCGCTGCGGCGAGCAGGGCATCGAGGTTGACGCCGGTGTCGACACCCATGTCCTCAACCATGTGAACGAGGTCCTCGGTGCAGACATTGCCGGTCGCGCCCGGCGCGTAGGGGCAGCCGCCCAGTCCGCCGACGGAGGCGTCGAAGTCGACAACCCCGAGCTGCAGGGCAGCCAGGACGTTGGCCAGCCCGGTGCCGCGGGTGTTGTGGAAATGCAGGTTGAGCGCTGCATCGGCGAACCGCATCCGGGTCTCCCCGACGAGCGCCGTGACGCGGGTCGGAGTCGCCATCCCGGTCGTGTCGCCGTACGAGATGGCGTCCGCGCCGTCGGCCAAGGCGCGCCCGGCGACGTCGACGACCCGCGAGAGGGGAACGTCGCCTTCGTAGGGGCAGCCGAAGGCGGTCGACACGATGACCTGGCACGTAGCCCCAGCGTCATGCGCGGTCTGCAGCAGCACCGCGATGTCGTCGAGCGACTCGTCGGTGGAGCGGTTGACGTTCTTGCGGTTGTGGGTGTCCGAGGCCGACACGACGACCTCGATCTCACGGAAGCCGGCTTCGAGCGCCCGCTGCGCGCCGCGCAGGTTGGGCACCAGCGCGGAGTAGCGCACCTCCGGAGAGCGACGTACGGCCGACCACACCTGAGCG